>JAUVYX010000095.1 GCA_030602865.1 Dehalococcoidia bacterium
CCTGATCCGATCAGGGGCATATTCCAATAAAGGTTTATAATGTTGAAAAGAGTATTAGTATTGCCTTGGGATTGCCTTTTATACGCACTTCCGTAGATCATGGTACAGCCTTCGATATTGCTGGTAAAGGAATCGCAGACTCCCGCAGTCTTGAGGAAGCAATAAAAGTAGCAGTTACACTTATCAAAAAGGGTAAACTGCCAGATCATGGGTGTTCAAATTGCTGACCAGTACCATTATGATTACCCTTTATACTGCGTGAACACGCACAAATATTCATCGACAACTTACTCATCCTGAAAACAACAATATTATCTAATTACCATAGGCAATATTTTCTATTGCGCTTCACCACGTGCACTGGAATTTCAAAGAGTCTAGACAGCAATGCCGAGGTAAGTATCTTCTCTTTCGCTCCATCTTCAACAATCATTCCCTTTTTAATCATGATGACACGTTCAATTTCAGGAATAACATCTTGAAGGTGATGAGTAACCATTATGATGCTGGTACCTGCCGCAGCTATCTTTCTCAAAACCTTATGCAATTCTAAGCTAGCACGTAGGTCAAGACTTGATGTCGGTTCGTCAAGTACTAATGCCTCCGGATCATGTACCAATGCCCTTCCTATAAGGATGCGCCGTGCTTCACCACTTGACATCTGGGTTAGGCAACGATCCGCCAGATGCTCTATCTCCAGTAGTTTAAGTACTTCCTTCACCTTCTTTTTCATAGGTGATTTAACATGTTGATACCGCCAAATCCGTGCACTACTGAAAAATCCAGATAATATTACCTCTGCCCCAGAGAGATCCCTGGCGCAGTTATCCAGCAGGTCCCCGGATACTATTCCCAGAAAAGACCTCAATTCAAATATATTCCATCTATTTTTTCCCAGAATACGAAGGTATGATTCATTGTTGCTAATATGTGGATACAATTCTCGTGTAATAGTCTTGATTAGAGACGATTTGCCCGAACCGTTAGGACCAAGGATGGCGATGTGTTCTCCCAATTGAATGGAGATATTAATATTTTTTAATACTACCCGCCCACTTCGCATCACAGAGACATTCCTATATTCAATCAAAGGGGGAATATTCACAGATGGCAATTTAAATCCTGACTTTAATTTATCATTTTCCAATTTAGTTTCGGTCTTCATCTATATAGTTCTTTACCCTCTCTGCAACTAGATACTCAGCATTCTCGTTATATTTTTGATCTGTTTTTAGCAAAATATGATTTAACGAAATGAAATTGATACCAACCCAAGTTGCACCATTATAGAGCATCAACTCCGAATATTACATCTAGATGCTAATTTTATAGAATTCCATTCCCTGTAATTATGCCCACAATGACTATTAATCTTTGCTAACCTCAGTAATCATGGTAAAATTACCTTGATATGGCAAGAATTGATAGTAGGAAAAATAATGAACTCCGCCCAGTAGATATAACTCTTGGTTATCAGAGCTTTGCTGAGGGTTCTGCACTGATAAAACTAGGTAAAACAATGGTGCTTTGCTCAGTAAGCATGGAAGAGAGGGTACCTAATTTCCTCAAGGGAAGCGGCAAAGGTTGGATTACTGCTGAATATGCAATGTTACCTCGTTCAACACTAACTCGTACTCCACGTGACCGTGTAGGAGGTAGAAACCAGGAAATCCAGCGTATAATTGGTCGAAGCCTTAGGGCAGCTACCAATATGGCGGCTCTGGGAGAAAGAACATTCTATGTGGACTGTGATGTACTACAAGCAGATGGTGGCACCAGAACGGCAGCAATTACTGGCGGCTACATAGCCCTATTTCAAGCATTTCATAACCTTAGGAAACAGGGAGTTTTACCATTTGTACCACTACAAGCAACTATAGCAGCTACCAGTGTTGGTATAGTGGGCGGTACCGCACTTCTTGACCTATGTTACGAAGAGGATTTCCGTGCCGATGTTGATTTCAATGCGGTTATGACCGACAAAAACGAATTTGTTGAAATACAGGGAACTGCAGAAGGTAAACCATTCTCTAAAGAGAAGGCTGACCTGCTCCTCTCACTAGCGCAGCAAGGTATTCAGCAACTATTTTCCATTCAAAAAGAAACTCTTAAAATTCTTGCCTAACTGCGAATCTGTCCATCTCCGAAGATAATCCATTTATAGCTAGTGACTTCCTTTAGCCCCATAGGACCACGGGCATGAAATTTCTGTGTGCTTATGCCTATCTCAGCACCCAAACCAAATTCTTCTCCATCCGTGAAACGTGTGCTGGCATTAGCATAGACGCTGGCAGCATCCACTTCATTAATAAACCTCATCGCAGTTGAGTAATTTTCACTAATTATGGCTTCGGAATGTCCTGACCCATACTTTTCAATATGCGCAATTGCCTCATCCAGAGAAGAAACAACTTTGATAGATGCCTTTAGTGACAGATATTCTTTTCCCCAATCCTCCTCGACAGCCTTAACCAAATTCAACGATGGAATAGATTTGAGAATATTCATAGATATTTCATCACAATGCAATTCCACCTTGTCTTTTGCTAACTTCTCAGCAATGTTTGGTAAATGAGTCTTAATAACTTTTACATGAATTAGTATACAGTCCAGTGCATTGCAAACACTGGGACGCTGTACCTTTGCATTGTGAACGATAGCAACAGCTTTATCAAGATCAGCATCTCTGTCCACATAGGTATGGCATACACCTATACCACCAGCAATAACCGGCATGGAAGCATTTTCCCTGACAATTTTTATTAAACCAGCTCCACCACGCGGAATCATTAAATCGATCATACCTCTCATTTTAAGCATATGATTTACCAAAGCGTGATCTGTTGATTCGATAATCTGTATTGCTCCTGTTGTTAGACCTGCTTGGTCACAAGCCTCCCGAGCAATATGAGCCAGTGCAACGCTTGAGTTTATGGACTCCTTGCCGCTACGTAAAATCACAGCATTTCCTGATTTTAAGCAAAGGGTCGAAATATCAATAGTCACATTAGGGCGACTCTCATATATGGCTCCAATTACACCAAGAGGAACCCTTTTCCTACCTATCTGTAGCCCATTCTCTGCGATATGCATATCGTATATCTCTCCAACAGGATCAGGAAGAGCTACTATCTTCCTGACTCCGTCTGCTATGGCTCCCAGACGTGAGGGTGAAAGCATAATCCTATCAAGCATAGACCTACCTATCCCTGAAGACTCTGCATACTCCATGTCAATCCTGTTAGCTGCTAATATTTCATCCTGCCTGGCAACAATAGACTCAGCAATATTAGTCAATGCCCTGTTTTTTATGTTTGTAGAAGTGAACGCAAGTTTTCTGGCAGCAGCTCTCGCCACCCTTCCTTGTTCTTCCAGTTCTCTTATTGCAGATTCCATAAATTCCATTCTCCTCTATACAGTCAGTCCTACTTCACTCCACCACCATATTATTTCTGTGTATTATTTCATCTCCATGCTCATACCCCAAGAGACTCAAGATTCTATCAGAACGTACTCCCATAATAATAGTTGATTCAGCAAAACTGTAGTTAGAAATGCCCCAAGCAATATGTCCACCTTTCTCGTCTACAACACCCACAATATCACCACCTTGAAAATCTCCATCAACTTTAACAACACCTGTCGGTAGCAAGCTACCATTATTTCTGCGAATAGCTAAAGCAGCACCGCTATCAACTGTCATTTTACCCTTTGAAGCCAGTCCACTAAGCATCCACCTCTTGCGACTCTCCATTTTATCCACACGAGCAGGGAATAGTGTACCTACCTCATCACCTTTATCAATCCTCAGCAAAATGTCTGATTCCTGCCCATTGGCTATGATGACATTCACACCTGACGAAGTAGCTAATTTAGCAGCCTCAATCTTGGTCACCATTCCCCCAGTCCCCCTGTCGTTACTAGTACTGCTAGCCATATGTTCTATACTATCATCTATTTTATCCACTCTACGTATAAGCCTTGCCTCCATATCACTATGCGGGTCAGCCGTATACAAGCCAGTGATGTCAGTAAGCAATACCAGAAGATCTGCATTGATAAGATTTGCCACCATGGCGGAAAGATTATCGTTATCTCCAAATCTGAGTTCCTCAATTTCATCGAGCGCAACCACATCATTTTCATTAATAATGCAAATTATACGAGAATCGATAAGAGTCAATAATGTATTTCTTGCATTAAGATAACCGGCTCGCTGGGTAATGTCATTCTTAGTAAGCAACGCTTGTGCTATTATTATGTCATGTTGACTGAAAAGTTTCTCGTAAGTATACATGAGATGGCTTTGCCCCACTGAAGCAAAGGCTTGTTTGAAAAACATACCTTTATCCCCTGAGCCTTCTTTAAGTCTTTGGCGGCCCGCAGTAATTGCGCCAGACGAAACAATCATCACCTCTCGCCCATTATAATGGAGCTTCGCTACCTGTTGTACCAGATTATTCATAACTGCCAAATCAAGATTATCGCTACCTGAAGTAAGCAAACTTGTACCAAATTTAACCACTATTCGTTGATTAGATATTTTCATCTTTTAATAATTATAACAACGCTACACGATAGCAACAACACAAGATAATGCTGCTTGTGATAGCATTACCAGTTGATGAATTTATCCTGCTTACTTCCTCTGATTAGAGACCTCACAACCTATAAGGACATTGTTGGGCACTTGACCAGCAGCAACGGTACACACACAACCATTGTGCTAAATGCCGCCAGAGCATGCGTAATTGCAAGCCTTTATCATGATTTAAATTTACCGGTAATGGTAATAACCACCAAACCTGAAGCTGTCAAGAAACTATATTCAGAACTTAATGCATGGTGTCTGCCCTCAACTAACCTGCACAGTTTCCCCGAGCCAGAGTTCTCCCC
>JAUVYX010000094.1 GCA_030602865.1 Dehalococcoidia bacterium
GCAGGTTTTTGGATATCCATTTCTTGCTGTCCGCCAAAACCGCTATTGTTTCAGGCCTGGTCATGTCCCTCATCAGCTTGTGGTCGGTCCCATGGGAAGCTATTTTATGGCCTTCCTTTATCAGGGTCAGCAGCTGCTCAACATTCATGTACCCTGGTTTTCCAACCCAGCCGGTCACAATGGCGAATATCCCACAGTGCCCAACTTCTTTCAGGAAGGGCCTTGTTTTTGTAAAGTCCTCAGCAACGCCATCATCAAACCAGAAGTCCATGCTTTATATAAGAACGGAGCATAATTATAAACATGGTGGTGCAGCCTGTCTATGAGGTCATCAAGAAAGAGGACCTGACTGCTGCCTTCACAGATGCCCTCAGCATTTGGGGGGCAGAGCTCCTGTCCAGGATTGACCAGCTCATAGATTTGTATGCTGCAACAGCCCCATCATCTCTGTGGACTTGGGACCACACGAGCAGATGGGATTACGATATGTGGTGGTGAGATGGCGCAGCTAATAGGCGAGATGATTTTATCAGGAACTCCTGAAAGAGCCAGGCTCGACATTGTATGGGCTCCTGCAGGCACAAGGTGCCCAAGAGCTGACGCTGGATATTTATTCAAAATTTTTGTGGGAACGTTTCCCAGGGATTATCACAAGTGCACAACGGTAGGTTTGAAGGCAGGGCATCACGCGCTGTGCGCATCCCTGGCCGACTTCCTTGTGAAAGAGAACACGATGAAATTCACATGGAGGGGGGGCACCTATCCTTTGAAGGTGTTGGGTTACAGCAAGGGGGGGATAACGTTTGTCCCTGACTGGGAAAAGATAGGATGGCCAAGGAACGGGGACTGGGGTCCCTTTGCGTCATGCAACTGGCCAACAGGATTTTCAGGCCACGTAATTTTTGAAGCAAGGGAAGTGCCTCCAGGGGTGCCTGAGCCTGAGCCGCCGGTGTTTGTCCCGCCAACCCCGCCAATAGGAAAACGTGAACTTTTGATTGAGCTCGCAAGGGCGGGCAGAATAGAGTACAAGGAAGGGGACCCATGGATTTCTGATTTTGAAAACCCTGACTTTGATGCAGTCAAATATTATGATGATTTAGAAGCCGCTGGTAAAATTCTTCCTGAGGCCCCGCCAGTGCCACCGGTTCCTCCTGTTGTAAAGAAGCTCACTGTGTCTGACTTCCGCTTGTCTCCCAGGGAGGTATTGCCCAGGGGAGGCGTTGCTGCAACAGTGCGCATCAAGAACGAGGGCACAGAGCCAGCAGCTTATTCCGTTAACGTGACACTGGAGGAGGACGGCATAACTGTCAAGGGGACTGCAAAGACAGGGACCCTGGCAGCAGGAGCTGAGGATATCCTCAGGTGGGGATTGGTTGCGCCGGACAAGGAAGGGTCCTGGCGCATGATAGTTTATTGGGATGATGAGTTCACCAGGACAGACCAGTGGGTGACAGTCAGCAAAGTTGCTCCTCCGGAGACAGAGCTGCACAAGGCCTGGCGCGAGTTTGCGGAAAACAAGGATATCCTCACAGCCATTGGGGACGCCCCAGCAAAAGCTATCGGGCTGCTCGCGTCCTCAACAATCGAGAGCTTTTCCAGGGTCTTTACGGGGTACAGCTACATAGACGACAAGGCAGCAGAGCCAAGGCCCGGGGATTATGCTGCTACTCTCTTGATAATTTCAGGGGCAGCGATCGCAGGCGCAACAACTGTTTATACAGGCCTTGCAGCCATGCCAGCGATAGGAACAGGTGGGGTGATGAAGGGCATGGCAGGGGTCTCAGGTCCTGGAGCAAAGGAAGTTATAAAGACGCTGGGCATAAAGGCAGCAGCAAAAACACTGACAAAATATGCTCTAAGAATTACAGGGAGCCCATTCTTTAAAATAGCAACTGTTGCGGGAATATGGGGAATAATGTTGTGGAACTTCACAGACCCACTATGGTGGCGCAATGTTTTTGTAAAGATGAGCGGGGATGTCAAGCGCAGGTTTGAAGGATTGAGAATTGATGTGGAAACAAAACTCAAGCAGTCATTCAATCTCCTGCACATCAGGCCAACTGCTGCGACAAGAACAGAGGCACTGAGCTTGCTGAGGACAACAGGGCCGCTGATAACAGAGCTGTTCAAAATGCTGGCAGGCCTGGAGATAGACAAGGCGATAAAAGAGCTGTACCCGGAATTTGAGGAACAGGTAAAGGCATTCGTTACACAGTACAACACCCTGATAAAAGAAGCCGGTGGAGTTGAGGACGACTACCTTGATTTTGGGGAGCTGAGAATACCTGAGCCTGTTATAGCAACAACCTTCCCCGAGGAGTTCCTGCTGGAGGACGTGATGGTTGAGGACGGGGACACCTTGATGTGGCCAGGACATCCGGAGGCCAAGGACAGGATAAGGATTATTGGCATTGACACGCATGAGATAGAAACAGCAGCAGGCAAGGAGGAAGCTGAGTATCTGAAATCCCTGATTGAGCACAAGCAGGTCACGATAAAAGTTACGAAATGGCAGGGGACAGCGGAGGAACGGGAGAAGCTGATAGACAGGTACGGCCGCCTGCTGGGAGGGGTTTTCCTGGGGGACACTGACATTGCCCTGGCAATGCTCGAGCACTTTGGCAAGGCAATCCTGACACCAACAAAATACCAGGACAAGTACAGATGGATTGACTGGGACCTGTACAAGAAAACCGCTGCAGAAGCCGCAGGGCCTGCCGTCAGGGAGTTCAAAATCAATATTGACAGCGTGCCTTCTAACGCAAAACTGTACATAGATGGTACCTATACAGGGCACTGGACACCCGCAAACCAGAAGGAGCTCAAAGACGTGATTTACCTGCTCGACCCGGGCGAGCACGTGTTTAGAGCCGCCAAGGCGGGCAAGGAGGCCTCAGTTAGAGCCACAATTACAGACGGGGTCAATCCTGACATAATCCTCAAATTAGGGGCTGCGGGACTGGAGGCAGTGGAACCTGTGGAGGTTCCCGCCCCCCCTGAGGAACCAGTGGTCCCGGAAGTGCCGGAGTTCAAGATTAACATTCTGTCAACCCCGTCCAGGGGGAAGGTGCACATAGATGACATTTACCTGCATCACCTGACACCAATGAATGAGATTGAGCTGCAACGGGGGCCCTATTACGGCATAGACTACTTCACCCCGGGGGAGCATGTCATCAGGGTCACAAAGGGAGGCAAGGCAGCGGAGAAAACTGTCACACTTACAGCCGGGGACAACGGAGATATATTTTTAACATTGGGGGTGGTTGGATTGCCCAGGGCAAAAGAAGATGTTGAGACGGAAATTGCAGCAGCCGAGGAACTGCTGACAACATTGAAGGCAGAGCTCGCAGCTCTGTAAATCGTATATACATGTATATACGGAGGTCATGCTATGAATATGAAGAAGGAAATAATAAAAATTCCGATACCAATACCAAATGAACCCTGGTATGAAGCAGGCAAATCCTACAAGATTGTAGGTGAGGTGTACACATACGAGGAACTTAGGGCTTTCTCAATAATGGCAGAGGAAGGTATAGGGGACACCATAACAGAGTGGTACGATGCAGGACATCCCCCAACATTGAAAAAATATATTGAGGAAAAGTACCCACCAGTGAAGGTGTTTAAAATCAATATACGAAGCACCCCGTCCAGGGCAAAGCTCTATATAGACGGGACCGATACACAACACCTAACACCCAGTGATGAGAATGAGCTCCGCGATGTCATGCACCTGCTGACCCCAGGCCTGCACACCATCAAGGCGACCAAGGCCGGCAAGACGGCTGAGAAAAGGGTTGGCATTTTTGCTGGGGACAACGGCGAGATACTTTTATCGCTGAGGGCTGTTGGATTGTAAATTCATGCTATGACTGAAAAGAAGAAGGCTGAGAAACCTGCTGAGGAAGTTAAACCTGAGGAAACAGAGAAGAAACCAGTGCCAAAGAAGAAGGCAGAGCCAAAGGAAGAGGCAGAGGAGAAGCCCTGCCCCAAGCCTGGTCCTGCACCAGGTCCTCCAGGTTCAACTCACGGCTGAGGAAGTGTAGAACATGGCAATGAGGCACAAAGCGATAAAGGCAACTTTAGATACGGGTTACGCTACTGAATGGAATGACGACCACATCCATGATTTCACGGATGACCTGGCAGAGCTGATGCTGATCCTGGGGCATGCCCTTAACAGCTATTGGGACTTCGCTCAGACAGCAGGAGGCTCAAATCCTGCCTGGGCAATGGTCGGAGCAGCTGGGGCAGAGCATGCTTTTGTTGTCCTGAACACTGGGGGAGTAACAAATCAAATCTCATCAATGAGAACAGAGCTCGGTGCGGCCGTGGCAAACATCACAAGCCCTGGTGACCTGCCAATCCTGACCTGTTCTGTTGACATAGCGGCAGTGCATGACGCTGCAGGCGTTGCCAACTCTGTTGTTGAGTTCGGGTTCCAGGATGACAGCGACGCATTATTTACAGTGAACCAGGACCATGCAATATTCAGGGTCTATGACGGGAAAATCCATGCGGTCACAGGTGACGGGGCCGCTGAGACAGAGACAGAGATTGCGGCATACAACCAGTACGGGAATTACAGGATAGAATTTACAACAGGCCACGTCCTGTTTTATGTTGACAACATGGCAACGGCAGCAGCTGACCACACAGCCAACCTGCCTGATGCTGCAATGACAGTGAAGTTCAGCGTGAGGTCAAAGAACAATGTGGACAGCACCATAAGGGTGGATGGTGTCGGTCTGACAAGGCTGAGGAAGCAGTGATTATTATGGCATTTGAAGTAATAGCTCACGGGGCAGCCTCATTACAGGTGCCGGAATACATCACTGTCAACACAGGGAAGTACAGCCCGGATGCAGAGAAGGTCCAGGTCATAAAGAAATGGGGAAACAAGGAGGAGGAGCTG
>JAUVYX010000209.1 GCA_030602865.1 Dehalococcoidia bacterium
TGATTGTTCGCTTCAACATTGGCCATACTGCCGGGTTTGATAGCACGTCTGTAGCATTTAACAGCAGATATCCTCCATTGGCTGCATGGAAGGCTCCTGGCTTTAACATGCTGTGGTCGCTGAAGTAGGCTCCCAGCAGTAATTGTCTCTCAATTCTGCCGAATAAGTTCATGTAATTAGGGTTTGGCTCGATGATCACCGGGCGGCCATTGGTATCACTGTTGTCTATAAAGACGTTTACTTCGAAAGGCAGGAAGGGGTCTCTGCCAAGCTTGCTTCCCTGGGATGCCAGTGCCAGGATATCTGTTGCTTGTTCTTCTGTCTGCTTGAACATGTCAGGGTTGCCCAGGGTGTAGGATTTCAGGCTGTTCAGGTAGTCGATAATCTCCGCTGAATCCTGGTGCTCATTTATCAGCTTCTTGAATAGTCGGGATACGGTGAAATTGGCTATGGACTCGTCGGTCTCCTGTAGTTTCTCTGCTATCTGCCTTCCCTCATCCTGGGCTTTCTCGGTGGCAGCCTCCAGACTCTTACGCAGTTCAGCGCTAATTTCCTCCAGTTTTTTTCGTTTCTTCTCATTAAGTGCCAGATAATCCTCCTGGGAGATGGGTTTTCTATCGATTATAGGAATCAGCATTGGACCCTTCGGGCTTGCCTGGAGCAGGAAGCCCCTCTGTCGCGCCTCGGTCTCTACCTCCTTGAATAGTTTTTGCTGTTCAGTTTGAATCTCTTCGATTACCTTTTTTCTCTCGGCCTTGTAATTATCGCTGGAGAATGCCTTGGCGAGGTCTCCCTTGAGCCGTTGCAGCAGGGTGTTGATTTGCTCCCGGAAGGCTTTCGCTTTTCCTTTCGGCAACCTGAGACTACGTGGGTGGTCAGCATCATTGAAGTTGTACAGGTAGCACCAGTCGTCTGGCTGGTGGTCCCCTTCCAGGTCTTTTTCTTCCTTGAGTAGCTTGGTGATGTGAGTTTTTACTGCTGAGGTCTTCCCTGTGCCGGTAAGACCAGCCACGTAGATGTTGTAGCCATCGTGGTCTATCGATAGCCCAAACTCCAGTGCACGTATTGCCCTATCCTGGCCGATAAATTCTCGTAATGGCTCGATGTCCTGTGTGCCGTCGAAATCGAAGATGGACGGATCGCACTGCCAGCGCAGCTTTTTTACAGGGACTTCATATTTACTGATGTTCATAGCTTATCTTCCTCCATTTAGGCTTGTCTCATAAGGTGACAGTAATTATAACTGTTTAATATGTTGGCTGCATAAACCTTTTTTATCAGGTTTGTTGAGCATCGTAGAGCATTTCTTGACAGTTAAGGTCCTTATTCGTATTATCGCCCTTAGTATAGTAATGCTGTTGTTTCGCATAATGAAGGGAGTCGATTATGCTTTATGAAAAGATGGGGAGGACAGGACTTAAGGCATCTACCTTCTGTCTTGGCACTATGAATTTTGGAAGTCAGGTGGACGAAAAAGGAGCTATCCAAATAATAGAGAGAGCTCTGGATGCAGGGGTAAACTTCTTTGATACGGCAGATGTTTATGTTAACGGAAGAGGAACTTGTCGCATATGATAATATATGGCAACAGTTCCGGCCACCAAGATTTTTCTATGGACGATAATAGAACAGGTAACAGGGTTAGATAACCTGAAGGTCTTTAACAATGAACAATAAGAAAGGATGGTAGTTATGAAGTATAGGAAAATGGGCAGCATAGGGCTCAAGGTTTCTTCTTTCTGCCTGGGTACCATGACCTTTGGTAAGCAGGTGGAAGAAAAGGATTCCCTTCGTATAATGGATGCCGCTATCGATGCCGGCGTTAATTTCATCGATACCGCTGATATGTATGTCAATGGTCGGACTGAACAGATTGTTGGTAAGGCGCTCAAGGGCAGACGTGATTCTATAGTACTGGCATCCAAAGTTGGGCATACCTTGAAATTGGGGGCGAAATGGGGAGGGAACAGTGACTCAGGCCCAATCGATATGGCGCGGACAAAGGCGTTTACCCCATGGCCAGGGGCGGATGATGTAGGCCCCAATGATATGGGGTTATCTCGCAAGCACATCATGCAGGGCGTAGAGGCTAGTCTGCGGCGGCTTGAGACGGATTACCTCGATATTTATTATGCTCATATGCCTGATTACAATACCCCACTAGAGGAGACATTGCGTGCCATGGATGACCTGGTTCGACAGGGCAAGGTACGATACCTGGCTTGCTCCAACTATCGCGCGTTTCAACTCTCCAAGGCACTCTGGATAAGCGATAAACATAATCTGGCCCGGTTTGACTGCATTCAACCACCATACAATCTGCTTACAAGGGATATCGAATATGAGCTATTGCCGCTCTGTGCTACTGAAGGCGTAGGTGTGTGTGTATTCAGCCCTATGGCAGCCGGTTTTCTTTCTGGCAAGTATGACAAGGATAAGGGTCCAATAAAGGGTGCACGGTTCAGTCTGGCACACCAGGGATATGTATACAATCAAAAATATTGGACGGATGATAACTTTGAGGCGGTGACGAAATTGAAACAGCTTGCTGAAAGCAACGGGCGGACTCTGGCTCAGTTTGCGTTGACATGGGTGTTAAGTAACAAAACAATTACTGCAGTTGTTTGCGGTAATACTTCCATTTCCCAGTTGGAGCAGAATATGGCAGCTACTGAGATTACCTTGTCTTCAGAAGAGTTGAAAGTCTGTGATGATGTATGGAATCAGTTGAGACCGCCTCGCCTGTTCTACGGGCGTTAAAAAGTTGTAATTTACTGTTTAACAGCAGTAATTAAGAGAATATAATCTATTTAAAGGAGAAAGAATGCAGTACAGGAAAATGGGAAGGACAGGACTCAAGGTCTCTGCATACTGTATGGGGGTAATCTCACAGAAGATGACGACTATGATAGTAATGACAATGTAGGCTACCAGGGGACCCCAGACAGAGCCAATGCTATTGGTAGCCGCCCGGGTGGCCAACCGTTCGGCTGAGTAGTTGGAAGCTGTGATGGCGATCAGAACGGTCGAC
>JAUVYX010000049.1 GCA_030602865.1 Dehalococcoidia bacterium
ACCGCTCTTCCTATATCATCAACCATTGCCCATGTGACCACAGATATGGAGGAGCGCCTCCTGCTGACAATATGCTGATTATGACAAGTATGATTTGATTACTCAGACTTTAATAAAAACCTGGCAATTAATTTTATTCAAATATTGATATTATCATATATATCTATCCAACTCTTATTATAATTACAGGTAACTCTTTGAGGAATATCAAGATTAAAATCAATACCTCCTGAATACTATGGAACAGGTATTCTTTGCTATAATCAGACGCTGGCCCACATTATTTAATTTAAGGGGCAGGTGAATGAAAAAAGAATGATAGGCGACTCTATGATAATAATTAAAACTATTGATGGCATCCCGGTTCAGCTTGATAGTGAAGATATATTAAAGAAACTGCACATGGATAGGAAAAAGGGAGTGAGAACCGACATCCACGAACTTGTTGAGCTGGCAAAGTCTATTATTACGCCACGAGCTATTTACGGAATCGCATATATTTCTGATAAAGATAAAGACACTGTAAGCGTTGGCAATACCACCTTCACCAGCCATGTCCTGAGAGAAAATGTAACCAGCATCGGCAGACTTTTTCCTTACATCCTTACCATTGGAAAAGACCTGGAAGACAGGAGCAAGTCCATGAAACTGCTTAACCAGTATTGTCTGGAAGAGATAGGCAACATTGCCTTACGTACAGCCAGGAAATACCTTGAGGACTATCTGAAGAGAGAGTATAAGATTACTCATCTTTCCAGCATGAGCCCGGGGAGGTTAACGGACTGGCCAATAACGGAGCAGAAACTATTATTTTCGCTTTTTGGAGATGTCGAAAGCCTGCTTGGAGTTACCTTAAGTGACAGCATGCTAATGATACCAAGGAAATCTGTTTCAGGCATATACTTTCCTACAGAGTTTCATTTTGAAAGTTGTCAGTTATGTCCCAAGGAAAAATGCGAAGGGAGGAAAGCTCCCTACGATGATAAACTGGCAGAAAGCTACTCAACCAGCGATAGCTGATAATTGCCAATCCACAGAAGATTTCCGCATGGCTTTTATAGCCCTCGAATGCTTACCGATTTAACATATTTCTGAGCAATCGTTTTGAAACTTTCCAGCTTTTCCGCAGGGTATGGAGACAGCTTCATATAGGAAGGGTCCAGCGTAGGCTGTTCCACTCGATACTGCTGCAGATAATAGCGAGCTGCACCTTCTATCAACCGGGCTATGCTTTCTATTTCTACGCTATCTACCAACCCTGGCACACAGGTCGTTCTGAATTCATATTCTATGGAAGATTCAAAAATAAGCTGTATGCTATTTAGTATTCTGTCTGTGTTTAGTTCCAACCCGGCAGCAACCTCATATCTATCAATCGATGTCTTTATGTCCATGGCAACATAATCCATCAGGCCTGCTTCCAATAGCTTACGTAACATATTCGTGTTGTAGCCATTGGTATCCAATTTTATAGACAGGGCTGTTTCACGTAGCTTGCTCAATAAGGCTATCAATTCACTGCCGTTTATCAGTGGTTCACCTCCGGTAATTACCACTGCATCAATGAAACCCTTTCTCCTTTCCAGGTCATCGAGCACTGCTTCGCTACTCTTACAATCTAAGCTATCATAATCGTTTATTAGACTCACATTATGACAAAATGGGCACCTGAAATTACAACCACCCAAAAAGAGTACAGAGGCAATTTTCCCAGGATAGTCGATGACCGATATGCCCTGAACACCGCAAATTTTCATCACGCAGAATTAAGTTCCCTGAAGTACAAATTCTTTCCGATGCTTGAACTCTTCCTGCTTGCCCTTATTCCATTGTTTTACCGGCCGATAATAACCTACCACACGGGAATATACTTCAGTATCCTTCCCACATTCAGTACACTGAAAATGCTCACCGCTCAGATAGCCATGTGTTGGACAAATCGAAAAGGTTGGCGTTATCGTAAAATAGGGCAGATGGAATGTCTCAGTAACCCTTTTCACAAGCAGCTTAGCACTTTCAGGGTCATCCATTTTTTCCCCCAGAAAGCCGTGAAACACCGTACCGCCAGTATATAGAACCTGCAAATCATCCTGCTTGCTTAGAGCATCAAACAAATCACCGCTATAGTCAACGGGAAGTTGCGTCGAATTGGTATAGTAAGGTTCATCATTACCAGCAACTTTTATATTTGGAAAATTCTCGCGGTCAATTCTCGCCAACCGATAACAGGCACCCTCACCGGGAGTCGCCTCCAGGTTATACAAACCCTCGGTCTCTTTTTGAAACTTTGCCAACTCATCCCTCATAAAATTGGCCACTTTCACCGCAAATTCCTTGCCACGTTCAGTAGATATATCTTCTCCCAGGAAATTCAAACAGGCCTCGTTCATCCCTATGAGTCCAATAGTGGAGAAATGATTAGTCCAGTAGTGACCCAACCTCTCTTTAACCGCAGACAGATAAAATTTTGAATAGGGATACAATCCCTGCTCTGTAAATCGTTCTATCGTTTTCCTCTTAAGCTCCAAACTTTCTTTGGCCAATAACATAAGATTACGCAATCTATCGAAGAAATCTGTTGATCCACTGGAAAGATAGCCTATTCTGGACATGTTAATGGTAACGACCCCTATACTGCCGGTTAATGGATTGGACCCAAATAGCCCACCTCCTCGTCTCCTGACCTGTTCAATATCCAACCGTAACCTGCAACACATGCTTCTGGTATCTTCCGGATTCATATCGGAGTTAACAAAATTGGCAAAATAAGGGATGCCATACTTGGCTGTCATCTTCCAGAGAGGGGCTAACTCTTTGCTCTGCCAGTCAAAATCCTTGGTGATATTGTAAGTGGGAATAGGAAAGGTAAAAATACGCCCCTTGGCATCTCCCTCCATCATCACCTCACAAAATGCCTTGTTTAGCATATTCATCTCTTTCTGGTAATCACCATAAGTCGAGTCGAGCAGCTCTCCACCAATTATTACCGGCTCATCTTTCAGCAACGAAGACGGAAGAAGGTCGAAGGAGAGATTGGTGAACGGTGTTTGAAAACCAACCCTGGTGGGAACATTCAGGCTGAATATGAATTCCTGTACCGCCTGCTTTGTCCCTCTATAATCAAGGTCATCATACCTGACAAAGGGTGCCAGGAAAGTATCAAAATTAGAGAAGGCTTGAGCTCCTGCTGCTTCACCCTGGAGTGTATAAAAGAAATTGACTACCTGCCCTAAAGCGCTTCGAAGATGCCTGGGAGGAGTGCTTTCAACCTTGCCTTCAGCACCTTTAAAGCCTTTCAATAACAGGTCTTTTAAATCCCAGCCACAGCAATATGCGCCCAGGATTCCAAGGTCATGGATATGGAAGTCTCCTTTGATATGCGCTTCTCTCATTGCCGGGGGATAGATGGCTCCAAGCCAATAGCGGGAGGCTATTCCAGCAGAGACATAATTGTTCAGCCCCTGCAGGGAATAATCCATGTTACTGTTCTCATTAACTCGCCAATCCAATCTGCCAAGATAGTCATCAACCATTCTCTTGGCCCCTTCGATCAAGCGCCTTGATTCTCTCAATTTAGCATGTTGGTCGCGATACAGGATGTATGCCTTGGCAGCTTTAGCATGCCCATTCTCAATGAGTATCTTTTCGACCAAGTCCTGTACTTCCTCCACCGTTGGCACACGTCCATCCCGACAGGTAATATCTAGAATAGAAACCAATTGGCCAGATATGTATTCTGCCTCTTCACGATGTCCCTCCCCCACAGCTTTAAACGCTTTGAACACAGCTTCTATTATCTTGTTTGGCTCAAATGAAACGATACCCCCTTCTCTTTTTCTTATGTGTTTAACTTTCTGCTTCTCCATTGAATAACATCTCCTTCCAAGAATGGTGCTTAGGCTAGACCGGAATAAATTGACTGCGAAAATAGTATATACTAAGTGTAGGCCATACTACATATTGTTGTCAATAGTTTACGGCACACTAGATATGGGAAAATGCTGCTCTATAATAGCTGATAATAAAAAATGCAACGGGGATTGAATGAGCTTGTAGTTATAATATATGTCCAGATAAATCCTCTGGCAGCAGCAGTAAACACACAACCCAAAAGACCTCTGGATCGAGCAATACTTTCCCAATAATAACTGCACTTAAGAAACAGGTTGACCAATAGCCAATTCTCAAATTATTAAGTGTTTCACATCAACCTATAAACTTCTCTATCCGCTCCATAGCTTCGGCAATGCGCTCTACTGACTGAGCATTAGATATTCGCACGTACCCTTCGCCGTTCTTACCATAAGAAGAGCCCGGTATCATCCATACATTTTGCTGCTCAAGAAGTTGCAGGCAGAATTCCCTTGAGTTGTAACCTTCAGGAAGTTGACCCCAGCAATAGAAAGTAGCCATTGGATTCATCATCTGGAGCCCCATTTTTCGCCAAGCCTTAACCACCACATCTCTTCTTTCAGCAAACATCTCATTGCGCTTTTTCATCCAATCAACAGGCCCTGTCAGTGCCGCGACAGTTGCTACCTGCAGAGGATAGAATATACCACGATCAACCTGAGATTTAACTTTCTTCACACCACTAACGACATCCTTGTTTCCAAGAAGCATGCCAACACGCCAACCACAGCTATTGAAGGACTTAGACATGGACCCAATTTCGATTCCCACTTCTTTCGCACCGGGCAGGCTGAGGAAACTTGGAGGTTTGTAGCCATCAAAATAAATGTCAATATAAGGATTGTCGCTCACCACCCATACATCAAATTCATTTGCCCACTCAATAAGCCTTCTAAAAAAATCATCAGTAACAGTAGCCCCCGTTGGATTATTGGGGTAGTTTATCCATATCATTTTGGCCTTTTTCGCTACATCAGATGGAATAGCCTCAAAATTAGGAAGGAATTTGTTTTCACTTAGCAGAGAATAATATTCAACCTCACCTCCCGCAATTTTCACGCCAGCTTCATAAGAAGGATAACCAGGGTCAGGAACCAGCACTACATCACCATAATCCAGAAGACAATTATATATTTGGAACAGGCCATCAGCGCCACCAAGACAATAAATCACCTCGGTTTCAGGATCGATTTCCACATCATGACTACGTTTATACCAGTCAGCTATAGCAAGATTAAACGGCTTCGCCGCATAAGCAGAAGGGTAATGATGGTTATTGGGGTTCGAGACAGCCTCCACAAGTGCTTTCAACTGATGATCTGCTGGAACAACATCAGGATCCCCCAATCCGAGATTTATCACATCCCTACCCTCATCTCTCATAAGTGTAATCTTTTGATGCATTGCTGGTCCCGCATATGCTTTGAAATTATTCAGTTTGTTTGCAGTTTTCATAACTTACCCCCTACGACTCTCTTTGTTAAAAGAGAGTAATATATCCTATATTTTATTTTTCAATCTTTATACATTTACTTAACACTCTCATCAACCCAACACTCACGGTAATCCTTATCTTATAATCATAACGGAATGATGAAAATTATAGCTTGGCGAACATACAAAGTACAGGTTCAGTGAAATTTAATAAGACCTAACGAAGTATTTGTCTACCTCTAAATTTGTAATTTCATAGCCAACACCATTCTCTTTCAATCTCTCTTCCAATGCTGATATTGCATAATCAACACAGACAACCGAAACAGCCAGCCCGTGACATGCCATTTCAGCAACTGCCTCTTTTACACCATAAAGATAATCAGGTTTTATCCCTGCTTGTTTTAACACCACTATTGACTCAATTCCTAACGCACCTACCAGATCACACTGGCTCATCTTGCTTTTTAACATGGAAATGTCTGTATTCCTGGAACCACCCTTCCGTATACCTGGAATTTTATATATGGTCACACTACCCACACCCAGGCTAATCACGCCTTCAACATTTGATATACCAATATCCTCTCCCTTTTTAGCCATAGAGACGGTTATCCCCCGAGCTCCTTTATCACTTACAATATCTGATGCAAATAATAATCCATCTTTCATATACAAAGATACCAACTGTCCAGAGCATAAATCATTGACAGCTATAGCTGTCGAAACAGATAAATCAGCTACTATTTTGTTCACAAACAAGGTATAAGTTTGTAGCTGCCTCGCCATTCTTAAAATCCAATCTACCCCTTCTTTAGTTACTTTATATTTAGACCGGCCAGTAGAACTCAACCAACCATCACAAATCAACTCTTTGACATACTCTGAAACCGCTTGAGAAGTTATCTTTAAATTTTTTGCAATCTCTTTCTGGTGTACAGTTGGTTGGTTTGCCGCAATCTCCAGCAATATCTGGAATTTACTGGCTAAATTCTTGCTCTTTAATATATCTACCATTAAAGTCATTATATCACCAGTTACTAATAACTAAGCTAACGAGTTTTTCTGTGAAACGAGCGAACCGGGGCAATCTTTCTCCAATACACATTCACTGCAACGAGGCCCCCTGGCATGACAAACCTGTCTACCATGCTTTATTACATGGACATGAAACTGATAAATCTTAGAAGGATGAATCTTATTCTGCAATAGCCTATGTGCCTCATTTATATTGACATTAGGTCCCAGCAATCCTAGCCTTTTTACCACCCGGAAGATATGGGTATCTACAGGTAAAGATGGTTTCCCCAAGGAAAAAAGAAGCACACAGCTAGCTGTCTTAAGACCAACTCCTGGCAAGCTAATCAGGTAATTCCTAGCTTCGGTTGTGCTCATTGACTCCAGGAAATCCAGGGTTAGATCCCCTCGTTCATTACGAATGTCCTGGAGTATCTGTTTTATCCTGACTGCTTTGACCGTTGACAATCCACCGCATCTAATACTTTGAGCGATATGTTCTACAGGAGCAGAAGCAACATTCTGCCAATTACCAAAAGTGTCCATTAGTAACT
>JAUVYX010000191.1 GCA_030602865.1 Dehalococcoidia bacterium
CACTCCTGCCAAGCACCTCTTGCTCGGTGAGCGTATACATACCGCGAATCCTTCGTCCTTCTCTAATACCAACGCGAGGACTACTGCTTATCAGATATGCCTTTTCGCAGCCAGGAACTCGTTCTCTCAGTCCTTTCATTACGGCGTTAATATTATTTCTTTCATTAATTTCCGCATGGTTAATATCTTCAGCGAGGGTAGGGTCAACACCGACCGTACGAGTAATATTAAAGGCCATTTCCTCTTTTCTCCAGCATGTACCGGTAAAGGTAACAGGTTCTTTATCTTCCCAAATTTCAGCATGGCCAGCCAGAAAGAGGTATCCTTCTCCTCCATCCAGAAGCTTCCCGTGAAGAAGCCTGATATGCCAATCGCGAAGTCCTTTGACGACTCCTTCTTCCATGAGGCTGTTAACCATCCGTTCAGCATCTACATTGCCCACCCGGATGATATTGGTTACATTTTGCATTTTCCCTTCGCCTCGCCGTTCTGTCGGGAACCCTGCTGTCCAGGCAAGTCCCGCATCGCCGGTGGCGTCTATAAATACCCTGGCCATTAAACTTTGTCGGCCTTCGACTGTCATCAACTCCACTGAGCTTATATACCTGTCTTTTGTCTGTGCGCCAATAACTACTGTCTGAAACAGGATGCTAACCCCTGACTCCAGTGCCATTTCTTGAGCGGCAATTTTTAAGATTTCCGGGTCATACGAAGTTAAAGAGAAGTCATAGTTATATTCGCCACTCGAAGTTTTCCACGTGCCTCCCCTGGAATGCCCCATACATCCTCCCAGGGAGACCATTCTATCCACGATCTCCTGAGGCAAGCCTCCTACAACCTTACACCCATCTCCGGAAAAGAAACCTAGCATGGGGAGACCGTAAGTAGCCGTACCGCCAAGATAGCCATCACGCTCTATAAGTAGAGTATTAGCTCCGGAGCGGGCGGAGGCAATGGCCGCCATCATTCCAGCAGTACCACCACCGCATACTATTACATCATATTGTTTCATCTATATTATTTTCCTTTTCTAATCCGATAGTCAGGGTTCTCCCTATAGATACAATCATCTATACCAAAAGGTTTATATTATCCCCCTGTTGCCTGGTCGTCAATAGTATTTATTTGACAGGACCACCCTGTTTCCTGTGATTTAACAGAAAGGCATTACTCAATATCTAATGGCATCTAATATTGAGAGAGATTTACAAATCAATAGAAACTTCGTATGCACCCGCGGCGGCAGGAGGAACATCGACAAACACAAAGCTGGAACAATTGTCAGCCACCATGTAATAGTCTGTTTTAGTTCCATTCAGTCTAATATCCTTGATATCAGGGTTACCACGTATCCGGCAACAGATAGAAAAAGCATTCGTAAGTGGTTCCCCCGAATACTCTATACTGGCCTTTATGTTATGCGTGGTGGGCATTATCTTTATTGGGTCACTGAAAAATTCCCTCTTCTGCCACAGTTCTGCTCGCGATTTGCGACGCTCTGCAGCATTTTGCCCTGATGCCCTCAAAGAAATAAGCATATTGCCTCTTAAAATCCGGTTAGGATAGCCAGGAGCATACTCCCAGGAGGAGCGGGTGTTCCCTAATTGCAGCAAGGGAACGATAGCAGCAAGTCCACTATTACCACATTCCTCGTCATTCAAGCTAAAGCTATTTACTTCCATCCCTATTACCAGTGAGTGTAATTGCTCATAGGCAGGCGCACAAACCCAGTTATTATAGGATGATGAAGGGTTACGAGGAGGTCGAGGGGTGCTGAGCCACGGTGCCCGTGATTGTACACCAAGAGTATGTATCGCATAAGGATATCCTGCTGCTGCTGCACCTTCCGCCATCTTGCCAGTTGCTATTCCATGAATCAGGTCATCCTCTCCAAGATGCGTGGTATGCCCTGTAATAACTGTTTCAAGGTCCCCTCTGTCCAGGCTATGGATATCCAGTAACATATCTGCCTGGCATTCCAATATCAACGGTAAAATATATTTATTTTCGGTATCGGATATCATGTCCCGTGGTGCTCCAAACTCCTGCTTAATAAAGCCATCAGGATTAACAACGGGAATAACTATCACCAGTTGCCTGCGTCTTATCTCTGCTCCTTCCTCTGAGACCAGCCAATCCAACAGGCTGGAGACTGCAGGGACTACTCCCACTTCATCCCCATTTCTAAGGCCCATAACAACAGCAACCTCTTTTTCGGCCAGGGAAGCTCTTTTATCGGTTATATACACGGCGTTGATATCCCGACCTTCAGCGGAGATGCCAAGAGAATGAAGCTCCACTATACCTGGATTGTTAACTGCAAGTTTGTTCGTATTTTTCTCAACTGCTTCCAGAGACAAATTCATGTTTACCTTTTCCCCCTTCTCCCTATTGATCCCTTCCCTGTTGCCTACCCCATACACTAGTCTATCTATGTATAACCAATAATAAAATCCTACCGCCATCATTCTTGCATGTTATACCCTGATAATGCAATTAAACAAACATATTGACATCAGTGGTAAAATATAAATAGAGGATACTACGGCAGGAGATATAGAGAGTATTGAAAGGCGGCAAAAAAGACAGGACAATCCGTCTGCTGCACGTGCTCCATATCCTCAATTACAATCCCAACGGCATCAGGCCGGAGAAAATAGCTGACCAGTGCAAGGTGAGCGTGCGGACTACATACCGTGACCTCCTGGCTCTTGAGGACTGGGAGCAGCTTAATGTCCCAATCGTGAGGGAAGGCGGTAAGTGCAGCCTGGAACCGGGACGGGTTCTACCTCCAATCATCTTCAACCTACCGGAGGCTGTTACCATTTTCCTGGCCTCCAGGCTACTACTGGAATACAGCAACGCCTATAATCCAAGCATTGAGAGCACCTTCACCAAGCTGAGTTCCGTAGTTCCCTGCCCACTGAGGGAGCAGATACATAAAACCATAGACTGGATGTACACGCGTAAACAGAACAAGCATTTTGTGCAGACTCTAGAACTGCTTGCCAGGGCATGGACTCAGGGACTAAAGGCCAGGATATGGTACTGGACACTGGGAGATGATAAAGCAAAGGAGCGAATAATCGAGCCATACTTCATCCAACCGGCGGCACTGGAGCATGGTAACTATATAATTGCATACTGCCACAAGGTAGAAGATATCCGTATATTTAAGATTGAGCGCATTGAAAGCATACAACTTCTGAAAGAGACATATTCAGT
>JAUVYX010000173.1 GCA_030602865.1 Dehalococcoidia bacterium
GTAGAGCAGTACTACCACCGCTCCCAGTGCAAGGGCAGGAAAGTATCCTATTCCTGTCATTTGGCTTATAACCCTTGCCGCTCCTACGAACTGTGTCGCCATATAGGGTAACAAGAATACGGTCACTAAGACTGCCAGCAATACTATTACTGCCTTGCTCTGATATCTGGCCTTAAACATATCCAGATAGGTGCTGGCGTTTACTCTCCTGGCCACCATGCCAACCATCAGGCCTATTGGGGCCAGCAACATCAAATTCATGAAAATCTGCAGGTTATTTATGAATACCCAGGAGTAGCCATAGGCATAGCACATGCCAGGACCAGCGATAAATGTTCCTGCGCTGGCTAACCCTCCGGCGATAATCAGGGCGACCACTACACCTCCCAGTCCCCTGCCTGCTGCGTAGAATTCTTGCTCATACTTGGCGATGGGCACTTTCTCTACAATCCGGTAAGACCATATACCAATGGCCAGCAATATCGCGGTGTATATTCCGAAGGTAATAGCTGCCCAGTTCATTCTTTTTCTCCTTCTCCCTTTTCTTCCTCATCTGTCATGGACATGTCAGGGATGAATTTTTCTGCTACGAATATCAGCAATATGACGAATAAAATCGGTATCACAATGCAGCCAATCGCAAGCCAGCGGGGTAACCCCCAGATATAGGGTTCTGTCCCCAGGTTGTATGACAATCCTAATAGAAAAGCGATGAAGATACTGTAAAATATCCAGGATATGCCCCAAAGCTTTTTGGATTGTCGTACTCTTGGATCCTCAATGAATTTCATTTCCATACCTCCTTAAACACTCTCATAAAATTCTTGCCAAGTATAAGTTCAATTTCTTCGTCACTGTAGCCACGTCGTACAAGGGCCTCAGTGAAGTTGGGGACTTCTTCATCGCCGTAGAGATTTTTTACAGGTGCGACATTGGGCAACTTTGCCAGCGATTCTGCGTCGAGGTATTTCAGCGCATAGTCACAGAAATCAAATCCTATGCCAACATTACGTATACCACCTAATTTCACTATGTGATCAAGGTGATTCAAGAGATGCTCGAGGTCGGGATTCTTGCTGTCCACGAAAATACTGGCGGAATTCATACCGATTACACCGCCATTGTCTATTACTGCTTTAATTTGGTCATCGGTCAGGCATCTTGGATGATTTTGCAGTGCTCTGCAGTTAGAATGTGAAGCCACTACAGGGGCTTTCGTCAAATCCATAACATCCCAGAAGCCAGGGTCGTTGAGGTGAGAAACATCAACGACAATACCAAGTTTGTTTGCTTCCTCGATGACCTTTACTCCAAAATCGGTAATTCCTCCGACCTTACCTTCTTTTTGTGGAAAGAAGTGAGCTCCATCCCCGACATAGTTTCTCAAGACATGGGTTAGAGTCAGCATCCGCAAGCCAAGGATGTAGAATACTTTCAGAAGTTCAAGGTCATTGCCTAACGGTTCTGCACCTTCCATTCCCAGTATCAGCCCTATTTTCCCTTCTCTCCGGGCTTTTTCGATATCCTGAAATTTACTAATCTGAGTTACGCTGGGCGATTCGTCGATTTCCTTGTGGAATGCGGCAGTAATATCTAAACCATCCTTGAGAGCAAACTCGGGAACACGGCTGGACTCGATGTAGATTACTGTAACCCGTACATCTATTCCTCCCTTCCTCATTACCGGAACCCAGTCTTTCTCAATGACCCCTTTTCTGCCTTGCTTGCGTTTGGGATGAACATCGCACAACATGTCAGAATGTGCATCTATCAGTAGAGTACTTTTATGTAAATCTCTTGCGTGGGTTATTCTTTCCTGTTTCATCGCATTATTCATATTTAGCACGTATTAGGGACGTTCTACTTGAATAATAATTCGATAGGTATAACTGAGAAGACAACATTTGTTTTTAGTTTCGCTACTTTCATCTATTATCCCTCTATATTAATTAGAGTAACAGCACTATTACTGATACGTGTCGTGTTAACTCTATTCTTACCTCTGTTCTATTTTTATCACATCTATGCTCTCATAGCAAGGGAAAAAGGCATTGACAACAGGGAAAATGCTATTTTTGGGGTGGGTTTTGGCATGAAAATTATTGCCATATTAGAACGCTATAAGAAGCATTTTGTCTGGGTTTACTCTCCAGTCGATGATACCAGCAAAGTTTGACAAGTAAATTGCTATAACAAGAAATTTTGTTTATTCTTGTCTATCTCCTCATGGGAGCATTAATTACAGGAGTATTCTTTTTGTGCTATACTTAAAGCAAGTTACAGTTTAGTCTATATCAAGCTTCACGGAAGCTATTTACACAGAGTCTGCTTAAGTATTGAATGACCCTAACTTTAACTAATAATAAAAGAGGAGGTTATTCAATGAGTTTACAAGATAAATCCATCCAATGTGCCGATTGCGGCGCCACGTTTACTTTCAGCGTTGAAGACCAGGAGTTTTTCCTGTCTAAAGGTTACACCAACGATCCGAAGCGCTGTACAGAATGCCGTCGCGCAAGAAAGTCAGAACGCAATGGCAACGGTAATGGCAACAGCAGTTACGGTTCCCCGCGCCAGATGTTCCCCGCGACCTGCGCCGATTGTGGTAAAAGCACCGAAGTACCGTTTGAGCCACGCTATGATAAGCCGGTTTACTGCAGCGATTGCTATCGAAAAGTCCGACTTAGTAGATAAGTTAGCTTAAACCGTGAGTCACATCCAGGTTAGTTAACTAGCTTGGGTGTGACTCGATTAAATTCTCGCCTGTTTCAATAACCTTGAGTTGCTCCCACTTCCGGTACCACCTCCGAACAATAATCATTTCAGCTTACATTCTGCCATGCCGCAGTATGGAAATAAGCAACCAGAACCCCATTATGCCGGCTCCAGCAAAACCAATTATCCCAACAAGTGGTATCCCCCTCCACATAGGAGGTGTTTTTGACATGACGATAAGTGCAGAGCCAACAATCAGGGCAGCCAGAACAATTGCAAAAGCGATACGGTTGCTGACTTGGTCACTTTTACTAAGCATCGGCTCCAGCCCCTTATGCTCAAATTCTATCCTAGCTTCTCCAAGTTTAATCTGCTCGATTATCTCTCTTATTTCAGAGGGCAGGTCACGAGCTAGAAGAGCAAACTCTGAGGCTGATAAATATAAATCCTTTGCCACCCTGCGAGCGCTTAGACGGTCTTTCAGCAGTTTCTTGGCAAAGGGTTCTACACGGCTCATCATGTCAAAGGTTGGGTCTATGCCTCCGCCCACTCCTTCAATGGTAATCAAGGCTTTTATCAGTAAATACATATCTGGCGGGTACTTTACTTTGTGGGCGATAACCAGTTCCAACCAACGGGTCAGCAGTTCACCCACATTTATATTTTTTAATGGCAGGTTATAGTATTCATCTATCAAGTCAGTTAATTCG
>JAUVYX010000232.1 GCA_030602865.1 Dehalococcoidia bacterium
TGAACCACGATGAATAACAGCATAGTTAAATGTTCTTAAAGGATACTGAGAGTTTAATAGAATAATTGTATATTACATCTATTACCTCCCTTAAGAACCAGTTCACATTATTCTAAGGCAGATAAAACAGGCCTACATTACTCCACTCAATCTAATGCCAGAGGATATTTACCATATTCCTTGATAGCCTTAAGCATAGCTATGTAATTTTCTGGCTTCACTCCAGAATGAATCGAGTTGCTTGACATGCAAATAAGGCCTCCTCCCTTGCCAGCCTTCCTGATGACTTCTTTTGTCTCTTGTCTCACTTCATCAGTTGTACCAGAAACCAGGCTGAAGGCACAGCTCACATTGCCCATCAAACAAACTTTTTCGCCTATTCTAGCCTTAGCTTCAGCCATATCCATGCCAGCCATCGGGTCTATCGGGTGAATTCCATCAACTCCAGTGTCAAGTATAATGTCACAGATAGGCCAGATGTTGCCGTCGGTATGCTTAAAGCAGGGTTTACCATAGCTATGCGCCAATTCAACTATCTTCTTCAGTGGTGGAGCAATAAACTTTTTGGTAAGGTTTGGAGACACCATCGGTCCTTTAGTCATTGCCCAATCTCCACTAATGAATACCATGTCAGCGCCCAATTCAAAGCAATTCCTAAAAAATCGCAACTCGTAGTCGGTGACAATTTTATTAACTCGCTCAATGATCTCAGGGTTTTTCACCATAGACTTTAAATAGAAAACATCTCCTAACAAGCTTTCCTTGGCTATATCAAATACATCGGTGCAGTGTGTAATGATTGCCCTTTCTCCTTTGAATCTGTCCACCAATTTTTTCAGTTCTTCATATCTCCACTCTTCATCGGGATCTGGAGCCACATATTTATCCAGATCCTGCTCTGACTTAATCGCTGGTTCCATAGGATGGCCGAGGTCAGTGTTGGTGAACTGGACTACTCCACCCCACTGATCACGCCTTATGTTTTTTACAGCATCCAGCGTCTCATAACTCCAGGTCTGTGTCTTATCGAAAATCATGATGGCATCTATATCCATACGCTCTATAAAATCAGCATAAGAGGCTTTGGAATCACCCATTATGACATCTCTTACTTTCTTGTCTATTAGCATTTCAAAGTGAGGTACCCTATCCGGCTCTTCATGTTTGATAGTCTTGAGTATACGCTCTAAACTGTTATAAGTTAACATTGCTATTCCTCCCTATTATTTCGCTACAAGAGCAGTTGCAACCCTGACAGCAGCAGGTGCGTCATAAGCATATCCATCAGCACCTATCTTATCTGCCCACTCCTGTGTTGTCGGTGCACCACCGACCATTACCTTAACTTTCCTTCTCAGCCCGGCAGATTTTAAAGCTTCAATCGTCTTTACCGTATACGGCATAGTCATAGTCAGTAGAGAGGACAGTGCCAGAATCTGAAAGTCTCCTTTCTCTACCGACGAACAAAACTCCTCTGCAGACACATCTACACCAAGATCCGTTACTTCCCAGCCATTTCCTTTCAACATCATGATAACTATATTCTTACCGATATTATGAATGTCGCCCTCAACAGTGCCTATAGCTATTTTCCCCTGAGGCGGTACATTACCTGCACTCAACGCTGGTTCAATTAACTCCAAGGCACTCGATGCAGCCTCGCCAGATATCAATAGCTCGGGCAGAAAATATTCACCATTTTCGAACAACTCCCCGGTCTTCTTCAAACCAGGAATAATTCCCTCATCTAACACTACCTTTGCCGCAATTCCCTCATCTAAAGCCTTGCGGGTCAAATCAACAGTTAGTTCGGTCTCTCCCTCCACTACAGCTTTTGACAATTCCTTAAAATCTATCATTGTTCCTCCTTTATAAATTTATGTTCCCTAAACTTTGCTCTCTCTAATTTAGTGTCAGTGGATACTGTCCATATTCCTTTATAGCTCTGACCATGGCTTCGTAGTTCTCCGGCCTGACACCAGAATGTACCGAATTACTGGACATACAGATAAGTCCACCACCTTTGCCAGCCTTCCTTATCACTTCCTTTGTTTCCTGCCTCACCTCCTCTACCGTACCCGAAACCAGGCTGAAGGCACAACTCACATTGCCACATAAACAAACCTTATCACCAAACTTGGCCTTGGCTTCAGCCATATCCATGCCAGCCATCGGGTCTATAGGATGAAGCCCATCTAAACCAGTATCGATGATAAGGTCAATAATAGGCCAGATGTTACCATCGGTATGCTTTATCACAGGTACTCCACGACTGTGGCAATATTCCACAATCTTTTTAAAGGGTGGAACAATGAATCTACTGATAAACTTACGAGATACCATTGGGCCCTGAGTCATCGCCCAATCACCGTTGACAAAGACTATATCAACACCGAGGTCTATACTGTTTTTAAGGTATTGTAGTTGATATTTCAGGGCTATATCGTTCACTCTATCTATAAAATCAGGATTTCTCACCATTGCCTTGTAATATTGAGTATCACCCAACAGGTTTTCCTTGGCTACATCAAACACATCAGTACAACCAGCGATAATCGCCCGGTTCCCTTTAAACCGCTTGACCAGTTTCTTCAGCCAATCATATCTCCATTCTTCATCAGGGTCCGGCGGTACATATTTATCCAGATCTTTCTCTGATTTTATTGCCGGTTCTATAGGTATGCCATTATCCTCAGCAGTAAACTGAACGGTTGCACCCCATTGGCACCGTTTTAATGCTCTACCTGTTTTACTAATCCCCACCGGTTCATAACTCCAGCAATG
>JAUVYX010000221.1 GCA_030602865.1 Dehalococcoidia bacterium
TTTTAGTTCCTCTTTAGTATTGGATGACCCTGACTCTAACGGAAGAAAGAAAGAGGAGGTTGTCCAGGTTTTATCAGAACAAGTTAATCTTAACTCCCCTGTTTTAATATCAAGTTTAGTTTCAATGCTGAAGAACGAGCAAAAACTCATTGCGGGGAAGGCAATAGAGGGTTACTGCTTAAAAAATTAATAAGCAGACAGGAAATAGACACTTATTAACAAGGAGGAAATTAAAAAATGAGAATCTACGTAGGGAATTTGCCATATGAGGTAACCGAAGACGAATTACAGCAGGAATTTCAGGCTTTCGGAGAGGTGACGTCGGTAAGCATAATAACTGACAAGTTCAGTGGACGACCGAAAGGATTTGCTTTTGTCGAAATGGGCTCAAGTTCTGAAAGCGAAGCTGCAATCGCAGCGATAAATGGTAAAGTTATGGGAGAACGGACTATTGTAGTAAACGAAGCTCGTCCTCGTCCTGACAATCGGAGCGGTGGGTCGTATGGTGACAGGAGAAGCGGTGGTTATGGTGGTGGTGGTGGTGGTGGTGGTGGCAGGGATAACAGGTTTGGAGGAGGAAGGCAGCAGAGATACTAAGCTGTTTTCCGGTGAACCTGAATTAAAGAAGTATACTGATATTTTCCACAACCTAAGAGTGGTTGCTGCCACTCTTAGGACTGGTCTTTTGTAGCGCAAACATCGTCACAGAAATTGTGTAATATGCTAGTCTATATAGGCAAGCTGCCTCTTAAGGAAATTGAGGGAGAACCAGTACAGAAATATATCCTTAGTAGACTGTTTCACCAGTAATCATATAAAGAAATGACTATCAAAAAAGGGGCTCTTATAGCAGCAGAGACGTTTCTCCTACTGCAAAATAGAGACCAGCCTGTTATGAACAGGCTTAAATCCATCCACAACAAATAAATTAGAAATACAACATTTTGTATATATTTACATATTTAAGGAGCATTAGTGAATTTCGAATCATTCAATCTTAATCCAAGTATTATGTCTGGCGTTCGGGCACAAGGTTATACCACGCCCACGCCCATTCAGTTAAAAGTAATCCCTCCAATTATGAAGGGCCATGATGTTATCGGACTGGCCCAGACGGGAACCGGCAAAACCGCTGCTTTTGTGCTGCCAATCTTGCAGCGTCTGCTACAGCATCCCAAAGGCCAGGTAGGAGCTGTCATCATCTCGCCTACACGAGAATTGACTGTGCAAACATGCGAGACTTTCAGTGAATTGGGATATCGGACAGGGTTGCAGAGTGTTGCCATTTATGGAGGAGTGAGCATGGAACGGCAAGTCCAGAGACTGAGAAATGGAGTAGAAATAGCCGTAGCATGTCCAGGTCGATTGCTTGACCACCTCTGGAAAGGAACCATCGATTTATCCCATCTGGAAATTCTTGTAATCGACGAGGCGGACAGGATGCTCGATATGGGCTTTCTCCCAGATATCCAGAATATTATTAAGTGTATTTTAAAACAGCGACAGACACTACTTTTCTCGGCTACCATGCCTGATAACATGTTGCCTCTGGTCAAAGATATCCTGCATAACCCGGTTACAGTAAAAATTGGTCGTACTGCACCGGCAGTTACAGTATCACATGCTTTATACCCGGTTAAACAGCATTTAAAAACTGCACTGCTGGTGAAACTATTAAATAATATAAAAACGGAGTCAGTACTTGTTTTTACTCGTACCAAACATCGTACCGAGCGTGTTGCGCAGCACTTGAAGAAAGCTGGTTTCAGTGCAAGCTCTCTGCAAGGAAATCTATCTCAACAAAAACGTCAGGCAGCAATTGATGGCTTTCGTACGGGCTCGTTTAAAATCCTGGTAGCGACAGATATTGCCGCTCGCGGCATTGATGTTTCGCGTATTTCACACGTCATTAACTACGACATGCCAGAAAGTATAGATGCTTACACTCATCGTATTGGTCGTACAGGAAGAGTTAATAAAACAGGAGATGCAATAACTTTAGTAACAAATACGGATTTGCCTATGGTGAATGCCATTGAGAGAGTGCTTAATGAGACATTGGAGAGGCAGACACTGCAAGGCTTTGATTACACAGTACCTGCACCAAACAGCGGGAACAGCCGCCTTCCACGTCAATCACAACGTCGTACAGTACAGAAGAAACAATACGCCATTCGTTAGCCAGTAGAGTAAATCCTGGGATTGGAGTAATCTCCTGTATAGATAACCACATTGAATGCGTCTTTTCCCCCTGATAGAATTAACCATCAATTGATTGAGGGGGGATTCTGCTGTGAAGCTAAGCCTTATCCAGATGAATGCCAGTGATGACCGTGATGCCAATGTTGAGAAAGCCTGCGGGTTCATCGACCAGGCAGCAAAGGAAAAGCCAGCCCTGATAGTCCTGCCAGAGTTCTTTAACTATTTCTACTTTGCCATGTATAGGGATTATAAATATGTCAAGACGGCAGAGAAGGATGATGGATATACCATGACTCGTGTTAAGGACAAGGCGCGTCAGTATGGCGTATATATCATTGCTACCATCTATGAAGAACAGATGCCTGCAATATATTACGATACTGCCATGATTGTAAGCCCCCAGGGTCAGATAGTCGGTAAATACCGTAAATCTCACCCGCCGGGAAACCGTAGCCTGGAGAGGATCTATTATCGTTATGGTTCCAAGTATCCGGTTTTCCAGGTAGATGACTGGAAGGTGGGAGTGGTTATCTGCTATGACCTCAATTTTCCCGAGGCAGCACGGTGCGTGGCACTGAATGGCGCAGAGTTGCTTGTTGTCCCCTTCTGCGAAGCAGTGAACTACTTATCTCCTGCCGCGAGCAGCTTGCCTGAGAACACCGGCGTCAAAGCCATGAACAAAGAAGGGTGGCTTCGCCAGTGGGACCTGAAAACTGCTCAGCGGGC
>JAUVYX010000216.1 GCA_030602865.1 Dehalococcoidia bacterium
GAGTGCTATCTCCCCATCAAGAGATGACAGTATTACGTCCGCCTTAAGCTTCCCCTGGCTATCAACTGAAAAACTGTTCTTCGCGCCAAGTAAATCAATTTCCAATCGGGAGGTCTCTTGCGCTTCTCCATTAATTCCAGAATCCTCGACAGGATCTTCTACACAACCACCCATAAACCCAGTTGCCAGACACAATAAACTGATGAGGCAAACAGTCGCCATTGATCTATTCATAGTAATTTTTCCTGTTATTGTTCTAGTCCCACTTCCAGTAGAGCAGCAAGCAGGGACTGTTTGCTCGGGCAGAGTCCCATTATCTTGATTAACTCTCCAATCACTACTGCTGGCGCAGCAGACAGGCCATATTTCTCAAATAGTTCATTTCTCCCTCTGTAAGTGATAAGCTCCACCTTATCACCATATTCCTCTTCGATTTCACTGAGTAATTTGGAGAGACCAACACCACCGGAGCAAGTTGGGACTGATAAAAATGCCTCAACTTTTATTTTATTCATAGGCCACCCTCCCTTAATGCATTGGCCAAAGTAGTTCGACTGGGACATATGCCTTCAATTCTTATCTTCCCATTAATGACAATTGCCGGCACGCAGCCGATTTTGTACTCTTCGAATTTGGCTATTGCCTCCTCTCCAATCAGTTTGGTTACATCCAGTTTCTCTCTATACTTCAGGGCAAACTCATCAGCCAACTCCAGGATTGCTAGGCATCCTGGGCAGGGAGGGTCTCCACTGAGCACTTCCATTTTTACTTTCATCATTCTGTTTCCAGCTCATTTTTTACTGCGTTCTCCAATTCAAGCTCTGAAATGACCTTTCCTGAGGAAAAAACCTTGTCATTTATCACCACGCCCGGCGTGAGCATGATCCCATAGCTTCGGGCTTCATCAGATATCACCGGAAAGGTGACAACCTCTACCTCCTCGGAATACTTTTCAGCTACCTTTCTAGCCACTTTCTCTACCTGTTTGCATTTTGCACATGGAGGGCTTGGGTGAAAGACCTTTATGCTTATCTTCATTTGCCTTAACTCCTTTATAACTACTTCTTCCTCAAGCTAAATCTGACTATACCATTAACCATGTTCAGTAATTCACCTACAAGTTAGTTGCATAACTATATTTATATATGCACATTGCTGCATATATTATAGCTTACGTGTTCCCTCTGTCAAATGATGAGCCAAGCTTAATAAAAGCAACCAGTGCAGAGGAAACAGAGATCGTAAAGTTATATTGTTAAGACATATTTCACCGATATGGAAGGGTTTCTGAGCTCCAGCAGCTATTCTGTCGGAACCCTCGTGATGCCGGGTCTTGAAATGTCCAGTCCTTAATGAAATAATGACTCAGGAAAAGCATATGAAGATTGTTAACGGGATATTATCAGTAATACTTGGTATCTTTTTAACTGTTTCCCTGATTATACTGGGAGGCATTATCACCGTGGAGAACACCATACTTAATCCTGCCTTTGTTATCTCTGAGATGGAGAAAATGGATGCCTACTCAATCATCACCGACCAGGTTAGCCTGCAGTTAAAGGGCCAATTTCCTCCAGAAGTCCCTTATGTAGAAGAAAGAATAGAAGAGACCATCACCGAGCTTGAGCCATGGATTAGAGAGCAGGTCAACCTCGTTATCTACGATGGCATTGCCTGCCTCAAGGAAGAACAGGAACTTCATATCATCATTCCACTGGAAGAGGCCAGAGGGTGTATTAAAGAAAACGTGAAGGAGGCTATACTTGAATCCGTCCCTCCTGAACTGGAAGGTCTCCCCCAAGAAATCGTAGATCTCTTCCTGACGCAGATATACATAGAGATAGATAATCAAATCCCCGAACAGATTGAAATCAATGATTCTCTCCTGGGGGCAGAAGTAACAGCGCAACTTCACCAGGCTCAACAAGTCATCCGCTATATAGAAATCGGCGATATAATATCGATAAGCTTGATAGTCTTGCTGGTATTGATTATCGCCCTGCTACAGCGGTGGCGATTGAAAGCCATTACCCGCTACAGCGGGCTGCCATTCATTATGGCAGGAGCCTCGACCCTGATAGCTACTTTTCTCGCAGGCAACTTTATCTCTGAAGTAATACCTGCTGAGTTACCACCTGAAATTACCGCGCTCTTACCAGTACTGGTTGGTGACTTTATCAGCCCTCTGCGAACATACAGCACAGTCATTCTGGCTATCGGGATAGTGCTGCTCGTGCTCTCCTTTATACTTAAATCTGCGGACGATTTAAGCTGACATTAAAGAGTATCAGCGGACGGGTATCCATAAGCTTGAACCCCTGCGCTAGCACACCTCCACTGCCCCATTACAAAGAACTATCCAAAGGAAGCGCAATGAAGAAGGTACTACCCTTGTCCAATTCACTCTCTGCCCAGACCCTGCCACTATGAGCTTCAACCATCTGCTTGACTATAGCCAATCCCAATCCTGTTTCACCTCTGCTTCTGGTGCGAGAGCTATCCGCTCTATAAAATCGTTCAAAGACCTTTGACAAATGCTCTGCTCCAATTCCCTCTCCCGTATCAGCAACAGAAATTAGCAGATGAGGGCAATCAAGGCCGCTTCCATCATCTGCAGTTCCTTCTTGTAAGGAAACGGTAACCTTCCCTCCGGCAAAAGTATGCCGCACTGCATTGGTAATCAGATTGGCAATAACCTGTTCTATTCGGAGTAAATCAACTCTAATCTCAGGTATGTCCTGCGCCGCTTGTAATTCGAGCTGTACTCCCTTTTCATGAGCTATCCGTTCAGCCTGTGACAGCTTTCGATCCACCAGTTTTACCACATCTATGGGGGCAAGCTCTAACTTAAGTTGTCCTGCTTCAGCTAGGGAAATGTCCCGCAGGTCATTAATCAAACGAGTTAACAGAAAAGTCTCTTCCTTTATTGAGTTCAATTGTTCCGCATCTGGTTTAAAGACTCCGTCCAGTATCCCATTTACAG
>JAUVYX010000229.1 GCA_030602865.1 Dehalococcoidia bacterium
TACCTGACTTATCGTGTATTCCGTCAACGTCAGTAAGGAATATCAGCCTTTCAGCACTTAATGCTGCAGCAATCTCAGCAGCAACAGTATCCCCATTCACATTTAACAATGTCGCTGTACCGTCAATTGAACCAAAGCTGATTGGTGCAACCACAGGTATATAACCAGCATTAAGCAACAAATCTAAAATATTGGTATTTACCTTTGTAATCTCGCCAACATAACCTAACTCAGGGCTTTTTATTTTGGCAAATAGCAAGTTCCCATCACTTCCACTCAAACCTACAGCCTTTCCTTCAGCGCCCTGGATAGCCGCAACTAGTTCTTTGTTAACTAACCCAGCATATACAGCAGTAACTACTCCTAAACTGTCTTTACCAGTGACTCTCAAACCATTAATAAAACTAGTCTGAACATTTAGTTTGGCAAGCCACTCAGATGCAATTTTAGCGCCACCATGCACAACAACTACAGATATATGTTGATTTTGTATGGCTACTAAATCTTTAATAGTGGTGTCATTACTTCCTAATGTGCTACCACCAATTTTTACTACAATTATATTTTTTCCCATTATGTTGAATAAGCGCTGTTTAGCCTAACATATTCTTCTGACAGGTCAGAACCCCAAGCCGTGGCTACAGCTACACCTAAATTCAGACACACTTTTATTCGCAAATCTTTGCTATTAGACATTACTACTCTTAGTTTCTCTTTATTAAAAGTCACTGGGTTACCATGCTCAAACACACATATGTCATCCATATAAATATCGATTTTGGTTTCCTCCAGCTCTATATTAGTCATTCCCAGCGCAACTAATATGCGACCCCAATTGGGATCATTGCCATATGCTGCTGTTTTTACCAGCGATGAACTACATATAACCCGTGCTGCCTGTTGGGCATCAGCTAATCTATTTGCTCCTTCTACTGTTACCTCAATAAATTTTGTAACCCCTTCAGCATCGCGAACCATTAATTTTGCTAGATGAATACAAACATGATTTAGAGCATTCTGGAATTCTTGCCCATTCGCAGAATCGATGCTTTTATTCTTAGCTGAGCCGCTGGCTAACAGGAAAACACAGTCGTTAGTACTGGTATCACCGTCAACATCAATCAAATTAAAGGAACTCTCAATAGCTTTATTAAGCGCTATTTGAAGAAAATCGATGTCTACCATAGCATTTGTACTAATGAAGCAAAGCATAGTAGCCATATTAGGATGTATCATCCCAGAACCTTTAGTTACTCCGCCTATTGTATATTTGGAATCACCATCTTCAACCTCGACTGCAACCTCTTTGGGATTTAAATCTGTTGTCATCATGGCCCTGGCTAATTGGGGTCCTCCATTTTTATTAATAGCTATTTTATTAATTCCCGATCTGATTTTAATCATGGGTAAGGGAGCCCCAATTAAACCGGTGCTGGCTACAAGAACATCCTCAGCATCAATGGATAACTTTGTTGCGGTAAGGTTTGCCATCTCCTCCGCATCAGCTAAGCCTTGTTTAGCAAGGCAGGCATTCGCACAACCTGAGTTCACTACAATGGCCTGTGCTGTTTTGTTTGACAGATGTTCCTTTGAGAGAATAACGGGTGCAGCTTTGATCTGGTTGGTGGTAAATACAGATGCAACATGGCATGACGTTTCACAATAAAGGACTGCTAAATCCAAATTATTTTCGGTCTTTATCCCTGCATAAACCGCCCCAGCTAAAAAACCGGGAACGGAAGTAATATTTCCTGCCTGAAGAATATTAAACATATCAATCTTTCTTTCTAAACGTTAACACTAAAAAATGAATTATTTTAATTAATGTGTATCTTTGTATGTATTCAGAACTTTTAGCACACAATCTATATCGTATCTGGTATGCGCCGCACAAATCTGAAATCTTATTTCCTCATCTCCTCTGGGAACTACAGGATAACTCAATCCCGTTGATAATATACCATTACTTTTTAAATATTCAACGAGGTCGACAGTTTTTCTAGTATCTCTAACCATAAGAGGCACAACTGGGTGTTCTCCTTCAATGGTTTCGTAGCCAATGTCAATTAGTGATTTTCGGAAGTAGGCTATTGTCTCACTTAGATATTTCAACAAATTCTTGCCTTCACTGCTATCGAGAATCTCCAGAGCCTTTAATGCTGCCCTCGCCTCTGCCGCAGTAATCGGATTAGAGTATATATAGAAAGGGGCTTTCTCTCTCAAATATGCTATTACTTTAGCAGTAGATGCCAGATATCCTCCATTTACTCCAAGCGCTTTTCCCAAAGTCGCTATTACTACATCTATTCTATTCTCATGAGTTATTTCCATGGTGCCTCTTCCTGTTTCTCCAATGGCTCCCACCCCATGTGAATCATCTACAATTGTAATTATGCCCTCTTCAAATCCATGTTCATATTTCTCTGCGATGTTGGCTATTGCAGATAAGGGGGCATGATCTCCTCTCATACTAAAAATACCATCAGTAACTATTAGTATCCGCTTGCAACTGCCAATGCATCCTTTAATAAAAGACTCTAATTCAACCATGTTATTGTGACTATATATTTTTTTATCTTTTGGTTGTGATAGTTTGAGGCCATTGATAATACAGCTATGATTGAGAGCATCGCTTATTACTATAGTATCTCTGGAAATCAGAGTGCATAATATACTCATTACAGCAGTGTAGGCAGAGCTGAATATCATGCTGGCTTCTTTTTTGTGAAACTTTGCCAGTTCCTGTTCCAATTCAATATGAGGTTTATAAGTTCCACTGATGAAACGGACAGCACCAGGACCAACGCCAAATTCTCTAACTGCCTTTTCTTCTGCTGCTAT
>JAUVYX010000117.1 GCA_030602865.1 Dehalococcoidia bacterium
GTCCTAATTAAATAAGCATCTGCTAGAATACTAATTCATTATGAAAAAAGATTATGGCTCAAACAGAAAGAAACATCCCTTTATAGAGAATCTCGACGAAGAGAAGGTAGCAACCATACCCGACTTGAAGGAACTCGCCAGGAGGGCAGTCTCCCAAATTCAAAGAGATAAAACCTGGACGGGCCATCTTTTTTCTGCGGATAAGGGGCGTATACATGGTGTCCTGCTCTATAAAAAACCTTTATCGACTATCTTTGAGGAAAGCCTCTCCTCAGATGATTCTGACAACTACTGGGAAGAAATTGAAGGTGCTACCCAGCCTCCCGAGAACCCCTGATAGGAGGTATTTTCAGAGCGGCAAACATGCCGAAAAATGGAGAAGCCAAAACAGGCACTTTGCACCAAAATGTCACGTTAATGTCACCGCATACACAAAAGTCTTTTACAGTTTTTCCTTATACGGTATCATTGCACACAAAGAATATTGCAGGAGGAGGGAATATGACTGAACATATTGGCATCGTCGCCTGTAGCCCGGAGGGAGCAGCGCTTTGCTACCGCACAATCTGTATTGAGGCAGCAGCTATCATGGGAAAACATGCCTTTCCCGAGATTACCATGCACGGCTTTTCCTTCAAAGACTATGTGCAATGTCTCGACTCCGAGGACTGGAAAGGAGTCGCCGGGTTAATGCTCTCTTCGGCAGAGAAGCTGGCGAAAACAGGAGCCGCCTTTGCTATCTGCCCTGATAATACCATTCATCAACCATTTGATATGATTATTAAGAAGTCACCGATTCCATGGCTACATATCGCTGAAGAGGTTGCTGAAGAGGCAGTACGGCAAGGCTATACCCGCCTGGGAGTTCTGGGCACTCGTTCATTGATGGAGGGCCCTGTCTACTCCACACGACTTGCAGCCGTCGGTATTGAACAGAAACTCCCGGCAATCAAAGACCGCGAACGTATAAACCGTATCATCTTCGACCAACTGGTTGAAGGCCGCTTTCTCTCTGAAACACGCGATTTCTTCAATGAAGTGATTGAAGCCCTGAAAAAGGACGGCTGCGATGCCGTTGTCCTGGGCTGTACCGAAATACCTCTCCTGATGACAGAAGGGAAATCTACCCTGCCGATGCTTGATTCCACAAGAATATTGGCCAGGGCTGCTCTAAATAAAGCTACAGGAACTATTCTTGCCTGAGTTAATAGAATCAATGGTAACCAGAATAAAACACCTCAATGAAAGTCTAAAAAATTTCACGGAGCGTCTCTTACAGATATTTCCTGTAGAATTGATAATACGTACCATACAAGAATTGGGGCGTAACGATGCTACACAACTATCGGCAGGAATAGCATACTATTCACTCCTGTCACTATTTCCTTTGCTGCTGGGATTAATAGCCATCCTGGGAACCATTCTTCCCTCTGAAACCGTACAGAGGGAAATCTTTGAATTTCTTGAAGCCAATATTCCAATAGCTGTTGACCTTGTGGAACATAATATTACTAATGTTATACAATTCCGTAGCAGACTGGGGATAATAAGCATAGGAGGGCTTTTCTGGACAGGAAGTCTAATGTTCGGTGCAATAAGCCGTGCCATAAACCGTGCCTGGAATATTCACCATGACCGACCTTTCTACATAAGGAAGCTAAGAGATATAGGGATGGCTATAGGCATCAGTATCTTATTTCTTGTTTCTCAGGGAGCCACTGCTGTCTTTTCCATTATGCATAGTTTAAATCTTCCCTCTTTTCCTTTTCCCTCCATTGACCCTAACGCCAATACTGCTAGCAGGCTCCTGGCTTTTTTTATCATTCTTATCATCTTCCTGTTACTATATAAATTTATCCCCAATACCAAAACCTATTGGCGCTATGTATGGACAGGAGCACTACTAGCTGCCATCCTTTTTGAGGCTTCGAGGAACCTATTTACCTTCTACCTCAATAACTTCGCCCACTATGAGATGATCTACGGCTCTTTGGCATCTATAATAGCCCTGCTCATCTGGATCTTCTTCTCTGCTCTTATCCTGGTTTTTGGAGCTGCACTAAGCGCAGAGTACACCCGTATGCGCATGGGTGCACGCCGAGGGGAACTAATACCATCTGATCTCTCATGACTATAAAATTATTCAACGAGAAATAACTGCTATGGATAAAAAAAGTCTTGAAATGCTGGAATTCCCCCCTATAAGGGAGATTCTAGCTGGTTTCACTTCGTTTTCAGCAAGTCGCGAACTGGCTATCGCCCTTCAACCCCTTTCAGACTCCCAAAAGGTTTCTCTGTTACTAAGACAATCCGCAGAGGCACGGCACCTCCTCTCGCTGGAGCATGACTTTTCTATCGGCGGGATAACCGATATACGAGAGGAAGTAAGAATGGCAGAGAGAGACAAAATGCTGGAACCGAAAATACTGCTTAAAATACAGCAGACCTTAACCGCCATCAACCTCTTACAGGATAAATTGAAAGAGCTGACACTAGAAATCCCCCTGTTGAGTGAACTTACTTCTGGTCTTATCAAACTACATCAACTCGCGGAGGACATCGGTAACTGTATAAAAGAGCCCGGCGAGTTGACAAGTGCCGCTTCGCCCCTGTTAGCCCTGACCAGGCAAAGAACCAGACAGATACGCGAACAACTGACGAGCGAGTTACAATCTATAATTAATTCACCCAAGGGTAACAGGATAATCCAAGAGCCAATTATCGCTCAAAGGGAAAACAGATATGTCCTCCTGGTAAAGGTAGAATATCGAAAGGAAATCAATGGCATTATCCATGACAGTTCCCACTCAGGGGCCACAGTATTCGTTGAACCGTGGAGCGTGGTAGAGATGGGAAATGACCTGCGAGAGCTGCTGGCAGAAGAACAACGTGAGATTGAGCGAATCCTTAGAGAACTGAGTGCTAGAGTAGGAGTATATGAAGCTGAAATCTCTAATAATATAGCTCTGGTAGCCGAACTGGACCTTGCCCTGGCTAAGGCACGATATGCCAGGGATGTCAACGCAACTGAACCCACGATAATCATATCTGCCATGGGCAAGAAAAACGATAACAAAAGCCCGGCACCATTGCTCAAACTCATAGAAGCCAGGCACCCGCTAATTGGGAAAAAGGCCGTGCCGCTTACCGTGGAAATCGGATGTGATTCCCCTATACTCGTCATAACAGGACCCAATACTGGTGGTAAAACAGTTGCTCTAAAGACAATCGGGTTGCTTAGTATTATGGCTCAGGCCGGCATGCCAATTCCTGCCTCAGCACATAGTTGCCTTCCCATATTTGATAACATTTTCGCCGACATCGGCGATGAGCAAAGCATAGAACAAACGCTCTCCACCTTTAGCTGGCACATGAGCAATATCATCCGTATCCTGAAGGATTCCACCGAAAGCAGCCTCGTCCTTCTTGATGAACTGGGTACCAGTACCGACCCAGTTGAGGGTTCTGCATTAGCTTGCTCTATCCTTCGCTATTTCCTGCGGCAGGGAACAATTGCCATAGCCTCTACACATTACAGCGACCTTAAAATGTTTGCCCATACAAACTCCGGCCTGCGTAATGCCTCACTGGATTTTGACCCGGTTACACTAATACCAACCTATCACATGACAATTGGTATACCTGGAGGTAGCAATGCCCTGGCCACAGCATCCCGTTTGGGATTGCCTGTTGAAATTGTCAGTGGTGCTAAAGAAATGCTCTCAAAAGGAGCTCTGGACCTGGAAACATTACTTGCGGATTTAATGAAAGAGAAGAAAGAGGCCGAGACAATCCGCCTTGACCTGGAAAACAAGAGAGTCGAGGTTGAAGAGCAGAAAAAGGAATGGGAAAGCAAGCTGCGGAGCTTAAAGTTATCGGAACAAGAAATTGTTCAAGAAACTCGCGACAGGGTTATGCATGCTGCCGCCGAGCTAGAAAAGGAGATTCGCCAGTCTGCTTCTGCATTGCGTAAAGAACGATCCACACAGGGGATACAGAAAGCCAGAAAAACCATCAAGGTAATAGAGAAAAGTTTAACTGATGCAACGTGGCAGATGCCAAAATTTGAGAACCCTGTTGAGGCTAAAGGGGATATGAAGTCTATCGTAGAGGGCGATATGGTGCATATAAGAGGAACAAACGCAGTGGCTAAGGTCATCTCTATTTCAGATAAGGCCAACCAGCTTCAAGTCCAGATTGGTCAAACAAGATTGTGGATGGGCTACGACAGCCTGGAAAAAGTAATGCCTCAGCAGGATGATAAAAACAAGGAACCAGGAATCCCCGTGAGAAAAGAGTTTTCTAACCGCACTGTATCCCTGG
>JAUVYX010000225.1 GCA_030602865.1 Dehalococcoidia bacterium
GGCAAATGAACTCTTGTTTCTGGAGGAAGACCGAATAGTAGACCTGCTGAAACTAATTCGTAGATACTGTTACCATCCAGAATTCCATGGCTCGTTTTCTATAAAGTCTGTGCTCCCGGCGTTAGTGCCGGGCATGAGTTACGATGACCTTGAAATAAAGGATGGAGGCATGGCGCCAATTGCCTATGCAGAAATGATTCGACCGGATACCCCCTCAGATCGGCGGAATTTTCTGCGGAGGAGTTTGCTTGCTTATTGCAGTCGTGATACCGAGGCAGAGGTACAGCTCTTTAAAAAATTGCTAAGTGCTTAATTAACTACGAAATGGTTACTGTAATAGGAGAACTAAAACTGTAAGAGAAGGGGGAAGGCTAGCTGTGATCTTTTAGGGGAAATAGCATCTGGATATAAATAGACTTGCTAATAACTTTCAGCTATCATTAAATTTGTTGTGCTACTACAAGAAGTTTTAGAAATTTACCAATTAATAGATCAGCCCGGAAAACCAATTAATCAAATTGCTGAACTGTTTTACAAAAACGAGGTTAAGAAAAAAAACCTTCAAAGCATAATAGTAAAAGAAAAAAACGGCTCCACTGATTTTATCAAAATTACTTTTCCGGGGATAAAAGGCAAACAAAAAGGAGGTAAATCTCCCACCCTGGGCATTATCGGACGGTTGGGAGGACTTGGTGCCAGACCCACAGCTATTGGTCTTGTTTCCGATGGTGATGGTGCCCTGACTGCTCTTTCAACCGCTTTGAAACTGGCTCGGATGCAAAAACTTGGCGACATCTTTGATGGTGACGTAATTATTGCCACTCATGTATGCACAGATGCCCCCACTGAGCCTCATGACCCTGTGCCTTTTATGGGATCTCCTGTCGAACTGTCTACTATGAATAACTACGAGGTTGATTCTCAAATGGATGCAATCTTGTCTGTCGATACTTCCAGGGGGAACAGAATAATAAACCATCTTGGCTTTGCTATATCACCAACGGTCAAAGAAGGATATATTCTACGAGTTAGTGAAGATTTGCTTACGATCATGGAAATCACTACTGGCAAACTTCCTGTTACCTTCCCAATAACTACTCAAGATATTACTCCTTATGGCAATGACCTGTATCACTTCAATAGCATTCTACAGCCTGCTGTTGCCACTAAAGCCCCGGTAGTTGGTGTTGCCATAACTTCCGAAGTTCCTGTTCCTGGGTGCAGCACTGGCGCTAGTAATCCAAGCCAAATTGAGCAACGGGGGCGATTTTTAATTGAAGTAGCCCAATCTTTCGGTAAACACACATGCCGCTTTTATGATTTAAAAGAGTTCAAATTGCTAACAGATAAATATGGCTCAATGAAACATCTCCAGTCTTTTGGCAAAAGCACTTTATAAATAACAATCTCTTAGCTTTAAGTACCTTATATCTCTTGGCAAGTAGGCGTCTCTTTAGCAAAATTCGTTATCCTTTTCTTTATCTTATCTCTGCTCTTCCTTACTTGCTCAAGTGGTTTTGCAATCGGATCTTCAAGTGCCCAATCTTCGGTTTGAATATAGCTTGCTGGGCAGACAGCTTCCGCTTCGGCTCCACAACCCATAATAATCATTCTGTCTGGCTTTTCAATCATTTCCATAGTGAGTGCCTTAGGTTTCTTATTACTGATATCTACCCCGATTTCTTTCATGGCCTCGACCTCTATAGAATAAATAGTCACTGTTGTCAATTCGCAAAATATAGATCGTAGATACGAACTGAGGATTTACAACATGAAAGCAATGATTTTAATTCCTTCTGTATAGCATGGGTCATCGCTATCATATTCTCCACAGGACTGTTGAGGTCAAATAAATAATACGGTAGTAGAGACTCTATCAGGAATAGACATGGGAGAACTCCAACTATCAACGAATGTGGATGTCGTCACGTTGTTCTCATCTGTTGGTGCCAGCCAAGAATGCCTGAGCCTTAAAACAGTACTGGCGTGAGAGTTATTGACGACAGGCGCGAAAATATATCTGGATACCGAAGACGAAGAAGCTATCGAACATAGAGGCAGTCCTCTGAGTAAAAAGATAAGAGTCTGGCATAAGAAATGCTATCTTTGTACTCGATTCATTTGGGAAGCGGTTGTTTTCAGCCATATATTTTCAGTATAGCCTTGGCTGTGCTTTTTATTTGCCTGCGCAGTTCCTTCGGCTCCAGCACCTCTACTTTTTCAGCCCAGCCGAGTATGAAACTGACAAACTCCGTTGTCACGGCAAGATTCAGGGTCACTACCGCTGAGCCATCCTTCTGTAACTCGGTGACTTGGGAGGGGTGCCATATCGTTTCCATGGCTATCCTGGCTATATCGGGGCTGAACTTGAGTTTTACTGTTTTGACTGCCCCATATATGCTAATACCCCAGTAAGAGGCAAGGTATTGATTGGCATCGAATTCGGCCGGCACTGAATATGTCTCTTTCAGAAGTTGTATGCTTTCAATGCGCTCAATCTTAAATATACGTACATCTTCTACCCTGTGGCAGTATGCAATTACATAGTTGCCATGCTCCAGTGCTGCCGGTTGGATGAAGTATGGCTCGATTATGCGCTCCGTTGCCTTTTCATCTCCCAGTGTCCAGTACCATATGCTGACCCTGCGCCCCTGAGTCCATGCTTGGGCAAGGAGTTCTAGTGTCTGGACAAAAAGCTTGTTTTGTTTACGCGTGTGCATCCACTCTATGGTTTTACGTACCTGCTCCCTCAGAGGGCCGGGGACTACGGAACTCAGCTTGGTGAAGGTGCTCTCAATGCTTGGATTATAGGCGTTGCTGTATTCCAGTAGTAGCCTGGAGGCCAGGAAAATGGTAACAGCC
>JAUVYX010000235.1 GCA_030602865.1 Dehalococcoidia bacterium
GAGCGAAAGGTGAAGTGAGCATCATACTGGCAGTTGTTTTTCGTACAGTGCCCGGGCTGCTTTACTCCCGGCCCGGGTTTCCCCCCTGTGATAACATGAGATCTGCATCCCTGAGGAAAGAGAAATACAAAAAGAAAATCAGGGCACTCGTTCTGCCAGGGCAGACAGCAAACTACGCACCGACTGCAGCAGACCGCATCCACCTGGAATACTGCGTGAAGAAGGAAGCCATCACGCCAATGCTCCAGTTCTCTTATGTCGCCTTCTGCGAGGAATTATTAAAACACGAGGCAAGCAAGAGACCAACAGAAGCCCGGGGCATATACAACAAATGGGCCAACCGGGGCCTGGACGAAACAATCCTGACATCAGTTGCTGCCTGCATAGGGGTATCAATAGCGCCGGTGCCCTGCGCCTGGGCGTACAAGATGAAGCTCACATTCTCAGGAAACATCTCAGCAACAGACCTGGACGACTTTCCCGTGCTGGTGCACCTGGACAGCGGGAACTTCGATTTCGCACACGCAAAGCTCAACGGGGAGGACATCAGATTTATGGACGCAGACCTCTGCCCCCCAGACGGCACGCCATTGAAGCATGAGATAGAGTGCTGGGACCAGGCAGGAGAAGAAGCCTGGGTATGGGTAAAGGTCCCCAGGATAAACGGGGGCTCAGCAATAGACTTCATCTACATGTTCTTTGACAACGCGGCAGCCGCCGACGGGCAGGACGCAGCAAACGTGTGGACCAACAATTTCAGGATGGTGCAGCACATGTATGACAACCCGGACAACACCAGGATACTTGGGTCAACAACAAACGCGGAGGTGGGGAACAAGACAGCAGCAGGAGCACCGTTAGAGGTAACCGCGAACATCTGCAAGAGCCAGGACTTTGACGGCCTTGACGACCACATAGTGCTGGGCGGAGGGATATGCCCCCTGAACAATTTCACAATGAGCCTCTGGATAAGGAAGGATGCCAACACCGGAACAAATCAATCAGCAATTACTTTCCTTGACGACTGCTATTCTTCTGTCTATGCTGAGCACCCGCCGCAGGGAGCAAACCCGGGCGTGCTGTACTTCCACATCAACGGGACGGACGTCATGCTGAAAACACCCCTGGTGGTTGCGGACGGGTGGAAGCATTTCCATTGCGTAAAGAGCCCAACAGCCGGAGCCATCTTCTACAAGGACGGCAACCAGGTTGACATAGACGCGACTGCCACAGCGATCCTGAAATCACGCGACCTAACGAGCCGCATAGGTTCCTGGTGGGACGCAACCAACCCGATGAACGGAAAGATAGACGAGGTGAGGATTTCAACTGTGGTAAGGACGCCGGACTGGATAAAGGCGGACTTCCTCACACAGTCAGATGCCCTGATCACTTATGGAGCTGAGGAGACAGGTTGATATTATGAAATATGCAATACACTGCATGCTGCGGTTTGACAGCAAGACGGAAAGGGATGCTGCCCTCAACACCATAAAGAGCATACCCAAGGTCCTGGACAAGAAGTTCGAGCATGATGACAGCTTTGTGCAGAGCCATAAATGCTACCATGACGAGGACCCTGCCAAGCCGTGCGAGCCCGAGGAAAGGCTGGAAGCGCAGGCTGCCAAGAAGTGAGCCGGTGCACAGAGCGCCAGTTCATTGAATGACGTGTGCATTGAACAGCGCGCTGGACTGCTTCACCTACTGATACATGTATCATTCACTGAATTGCATATATATCATCTAGTGAACTAACCAACTGAACAGAGCTGATGACATTTGTGATGACATTTTTGATGACATTTTTGTCACCAATTCTGTCAACACTTTTTAAAATTGCGTCGGTTACAGCCACAAGAACAAATGCACAGCGCAGCCCAGCACAACACACACGCAGCGCCAAAAGTCCAGCGCAGGAAAAGAACTCCTGTGCAAGGCCCGTTAAGCCCGGGTATCCAGGGCCTGGCAGCACAGCGCGAGCAGGCCCCTGTATCCTGTCAACCGATAGACAGAAAGCAGCTGGGAAGGCCGCCCAGCGCAGAGCATTTGGATCCCCACCAAGATGATACGTGATAACTCCCGCCCGCCCGCCCACAGGCTGCGGCCGGGGGGCATGCCACCTGACGAAAAGGGGGCCTGCCTTTTTGTACAGTGCACTGAGGCACTGCCCAGTTGGTTCAGCAGCGCGAGCAGGCCCCTATGCAGCACCCTGCCGCTGATAAGACAGATTACGAGGGTGCGCAACAGCCAAGCAACAAACAGGGTAATCGATTGCCAAGCGCGCACAAGTAACAGGTATCCTATGCGAGCAGGCAGCGGGTAACTAAACCGACGCAAACCGGGGGTTTTTCTTTTGAAAAAACAACTCGGCGCAGGCACAGGGCCATGCGCCTCAAACAAAGAGCTCGCGGGGTAAAGACTAAGGGGCGCCAAAGGCGCCCTCTTATGCCTTTACGGGCTTCGCCCGTTCCCCCGCTCGCAACGGTGCATCAAATTAAGATAGCGGCGGCGGCGGTAGGTCGCACGCCCGAAGGAGGTTGATGAGATGGATGTGAATAAAATCATAAAGGACCTGGAAGGCCTTAGTTACCAGCAACTGCGCGAGCTCCGGGACGCGGTTGATGCTGCAATCGGGGACATGGAGGCAGATTTTGCAGGGTATAGGGAGGTGGACTGAATGGAAGAAAAGAAGGAAGCGCAGCAGGTAAAGCTCGCAGATGAAATCAGCG
>JAUVYX010000236.1 GCA_030602865.1 Dehalococcoidia bacterium
TTTAAGCCATGTCCCGCATGTGGATTGTACCATGGAGGAATCATTATATAACAAATTCCTCCAGTTTTGGTTACTCTATATATTTCGTTAACACTGAGCTGTTGTTTCTCTGTTGGGATATGTTCTAAGACTCCCCTACAAATCATTAAATCAAATGTATTATCATCAAAAGGCATGCTATCTGCAATCCCGATTATTGTTTTTGGCCAGATATATTTGCCTAAATATGGATCTAGATTTATTGAATTACATTTTCTTCTCTCACTAATTACTCTACAAAATTCTCCTCTTGCCCACCTACATCAAGAACGTTTTTATTCCAAAGCGGAGTGAACTCTTCAATTTCTGTTATGAGTATTTCAGTAAAATATTCTCGCATTAATTGATAATTGTTACCTTTGAACCTATTAAAAGAGAATGATCACAGTTTTCGATAGTGGTTACATAGATTTATTTTGCCGTTTTCCATATTCCCTGCACCTTTAATTAAGCAAGATTCAAATTCATGTTGCTTAGTTATGTCAACGATATGAGTATTATGATTATATCAACATAATGGCTTTCCTTACTCGTCCTCCTCTTATAAATGCTCGTATCAAATAGTAAATTAGAATAAACACGAGAAGGAACCTCGGGAGGGACAGAAGAAACGCTTTTAAACCATAACCCAAGTATTCACCAAAGCCGAAGCCAACTATAAGGTGAATCCTGTGCTCTCTTGCTAAGCTGAAAAGGGAAGCGAAGAGAAGAGACACAGCAGCAATTACTAGCCAGTGCTTATGCAATGTTATCCGATTTTTGTTTAACTATGCTAAGAAATCGCTGCTCAATTCGGCGAGCTAAAATTTCGTAAGTTCTATGTTTAACCACCCACTCCCTACCCCTTCGCCCCATCTCGGTAGCTCTCTCTGGATTATCCACCAATTCAATTATAGCATCGGCGAATGCCTCTGGCGTGAAGGACACCAGAATCCCTCCCCCGCTTTCCTCCACAACTGTCTTGTGCTCCGGTATCTCCTCGTTGGCTACCACTGGCTTTGCCATCGCCATGTATTCCACCTGCTTGATTGGCGAGCTTGTTATATAGAAGGATAATGGCGGCACCGGAGATACCCCGATATCTGCCGCCGCAATAAAGTCGGGGACCTCTGAATGAGTAACTGGACCGGTAAAGATGACATCGTCTCCTACTCCCAGCTCAATGGCAAGCCGCCTGAGATTCTCTTCATCGTTGCCCTGACCAACCATCAGCAGCTTCACATTCTTCCTCTCCTTCCTAACCTTGGCAAATGCCTGAATCAATACACTCAGATATCTTGCTCGTGCTAGTGTGCCGACATATATGATTACCTCCGAATCATCGAGGTGATATTTGCTACGGATAGCTGCCCCGTCCCGGTTTGAGAATAAATTCATATCCACACCGTTGGGGTAGGGCATTATTTTTGATTCCGAGATTCCCTGCTCAACCATCTGCTCTTTAAAACGCCTCGAAGTTGGTAGAAAAAGATCGGCTTTCTTCATTGCCAATGCTTTTACTAAAATCTGCATACTGGCAATTAAGTGATATACAAACATGGGCTTTCTACCCTCTATTTTAGCAATCTCTCGTCCCATTTCGGGGGGGTTGACAATCTGAAAGACCCAAGGGATTCCATATCTTCTTTTAATCCAAGCTCCAATTAATGTAACAACATCTTCACAATCTCGAGTAAGAATAATATTACAGTTCTCTTCCTTAACAACTCTGAGGGCAAGGCGCATTTCCCTCAAGAAATTGGGCACTTTCTTAATAATCTTCCTCAGTAGGGAGGTTCCCTGAAGGCAGGGGGTGACATATACATGAGCACCGCGAAAGAAGAATGGCTCAACTCGGCGATCCACTTCTGATGGTATTACCCAGACTACATGGTGTCCAAAATTAGCCAAGTAAGCAAATACTTCTACCTGTGGGTCTATGCGCCATTTTGAATCTAACGGCGTGTCAGGCTCATAAGAGATATGATGAAGGATCATGCATGTGTTTAGCTTTATTATATCCTAACCCCCTTGGTTTATTTTGGTTCAATTTCCTTATACAGTAGCAGAGTGAGTCATAATGTTATGCTCTCTTGGTAAGCTGAAAATAAGAGACACAGCAGCAATTATTAGCCAGTACTTATGTTGGGCAAAATTCTTCATCTTGGGCTTTTTCTCTGTAAGAGTTCAAGATACCGCTGCTCAGGCTGGCTAGCCAAAATTTCGTATGTTCAATTTTCAACCACTCGCTCCATACCCATTCGCCCCATCTCAGTGGCTCTATCTGGACTATCTAACAATTCAATTATACCATAAGCAAATGCCTGTGGCATAAAGGACACTGTAATCCCTCAACTGCTTTCCTCTATTACTCCTTTCTGCCTTGCTATTTCCTCATTAGCTACCACCGGTTGCGCCATCGCCATCTACTCAAATAGCATAACTGGATTACTTGGCTTATAGAGATACAACGGATATCGCGGGATGATGGCGTTACTAAACGAAGAAAAATAGTAGGTGAACCATAAAAGAAGATAGCGAATATGGAGGAAAGAGTGCTTGAATGTTCCTTAGGAACAACCGGAGCGAGGGTGTCCTATGGTTCAGTGATTTTTTCTGTATCAAACTAAGACCAGAGCACGAGTGCCATGTGTGGAGCTACGCTTCATTGATAGCGCGGACACTTGACAGCAGGCCTCTCAGGAT
>JAUVYX010000133.1 GCA_030602865.1 Dehalococcoidia bacterium
TCGCTATTATCCTCCTTTCTCTTTTTAATCCTGAGCTTCCTCCGGATGTTACTCCAGTACAAAACAGCGTCAGTTCCTCAGTACACGGCTACCAGTTGTCAATACCATATTCGTCGCGTAGCCTCTCTAGTTCCTTGACCAGATTAGGGTCGGACTTCTTGTACTCTTCCATTACCTTATTAAACTGTATCCGGAAGTCAATCTTCATGTCTTTGGTGAACCATTGCGCAAGGCGCAAACCAGCCCTGGTATGGTAGAACAAATTCATCCACTCCTCTGCTTTTTCGCTGTTGTCCACCATTACTCCGATTGCGTTATCGAACCTGCTATTTGCTATGGCTGCCATCTTTTCATCTGACCTCTTTCCCAGCTCTAGAGCCCTGGCTCCCATCACTACAGATAATACGCCAAGTGCGAAAGCTATGAGAATATTGTCACGTGAACTGCAGAAAGCGACAATCAATAATGATATTACGATAAAACCGAACACGAAAGTAAGGCGAGGGGCAGTAACCTTGATCTTCTTACGCTTCCTAATGGTTTTCACTTCAACCCTTTACCGAATCCTGGACTGTATTGAAATCAATTCCGGTTGGAGAATAATCCAAGTTTGGCGACCAAGTTTTAGCAGATCCATTGGCTGCATATAAAACATTATCTTTTACCCAATAGGCGCCGTTATCGTTTACCAGGACAGCCACACCATCTTCCAATGCCCCCGCTCTATATTCCCACGCATATAAAGTATCAGCGGAAACAGCCGTCATAGAATCCTGAACAAGCTTAATAGCTGCACTATAATCAGAACTCGTATCTCCTGCAGGAACTGCAGGGCTCGGCGAAGCAGTAGGATTATCCGCTGTAGCAACTACTATTATTATTACAGCTACGATACCTGCAACACATGCTATTACACCCCATAATAGTTTGCTCACTTCAACCTCCTATAACCTTAAATGGTTGTCATCTCAAAGTATATTTCCTGAGTTGTATTAAGCAGTCATTACCCTTCCCGCGAAGGTATTCGCTCTTCTTTATCTCATATATACTTGCATCCACTCTGCTACCTCTATCTAGCCTATGCGCAATATCCATTGCCATTGATTTGGTCAACCACCCAATTTGCTCTCCGTTTTCACGGCATACTTTAACGGCGTTTTCATCTTGAGGAATTGGTTCGTGTGTAAGGATTAACTTCTCTCCAATTTTGCATTTTTTAAGTATCTTCTGCCTATCCGTTCCGTCAGAGTTCTTATAACCTACCCCTGCTACTATGTTTAAGAACGGCTTTAGTGGTTCTCCTATTGTCATACTGCACCTCCTATTTCAACCTCCTGATAATCTCAATTACCGGAGCTGCTACCTGGCAATCTTCCAGGCGAACACGTCCTGCTCCATTCTCCAAGTAAAAATTAAGTGTAAGTATTTCATACTGAGTCATCATTTTTGCAATTATATACTTGATATATGAGAAATGGAAGACTTTATTGTTTGAATGGGTAAAGAAACATTTTGGGTTCAAATGATGGGAATACTACAGTAGAGCTAGGGATGATGGGAGCCTGTCAGGATTTCCTTTTTATCATCCGCGCGCCATCACAAAGGTCTGGATGGCGGAGAGGAGAACAAAGAACCATATCCAGGCAGGGATGCCCATGAACAATGGCTGGACAGAGCCCCAGTTCCAGAAATACATTGACAGGACGAATATCCCTGCCATTATGTAAATATAATGGTTATGCAGCCATTTCGGTGCATGGAATAATGGATATCGTTTTCTCATAGTGAGTTCCAGGAGCATGAGCAGATAGGTCAAGAAAGTGGTAATCAATCTCTATGAGAACGTCTTATCCTGGCCTGAATAGAATCTGCTTCAATTCGTGTAAGTAATCCGTCCTCGACAGCTCTATTTATTAAAGTCCCAGTCCCAAAGATGTTGATATCGGGATATAATCTACGACATATATCAATAGCAACAGCATCATCTGTTGCTATATCGAATCCCCTCTGAGAAGCAATTGCGATAGATGCTGATTCTCCTTTACCAAGTTTCTTCTCCAGTTGTAACTGAGCATACGCCCAGATTTCATCCTCAGAAGCATCATCAATAGAGATTAAAGTTACTATTCCTTTTTTCTCCAAATCTTGAATAATTGCGACTAATTCAGGCCCTTTTCCCCTCCAGCGTTTAGCTTCTTCAATGACATAATGGCTGATATAGGAACTTCCTTTGGGGAAAGCTCCTAATACCTGATACACCGCTCCTGCAGAGTGCAATCTTGAGAGGACATCGTTATCGAGTATGACAGATTTTATAAAGGGAGCCACTCAATGAGTACTCCTTTCTTATCCAAGTTCCTCCCTGAGTTCATAGTAATTTCTCTGGAGGAGTTCGGACAGTCTCTCAAACGATATCAGCTTTCTCCTGTATGCTTCATGGGCAAGATACTTGTATTGAAGAGGAAATTTGCTTGGATTACCAACTTCATTTGAGTATCCAAGTGATCGAGCAGTTGGTGAAGATGCGAATTGCTCGCTGCGCAATTCTTTCCATACCTGCGAACGCAGTTTCTTCAGCGATAGTAACCGCCATCCAACTGCTTCAAAGCTGACACCAAAGTACAAAGCGATATGAAGAATCATCTCAGCACTTATTGTAGTTTTACGTCGCGAAACAATCTGGTTTAATACGCTGCTGATAGTGTGCCCTGGCATTAGAAAGGCAGCAGCAAATGCGTTTGCAAATCGGTCTCGTGGATTCCTTGTCTCAAATCCTGTTGTAGTATCAATATGAGCAAGTTGACTACGATGCGCTATGCAATGGGCATATTCATGAGCTACTGTAAATGTCCTTCGTCGCTGAGGTTGTTCAGCGTTAATTAAAAAACAAGGGCCAAGCTCCTGGTCATAAGCAAAGGCACCGGATAGTTCATTAGTTATACCAGCGAAATGAAATATTCTGATTCCCCGTTTTGTCTCCAGTAAATCACAGATCTCTTTTATAGGCTGCCCGTTAAGCCCCAGTGAGCTTCGCTCGTTTTCAGCTAATTCCTCAGCCTGTTCCAGGGTTGTCAGAGCTGAGTCCGAATAGTCAGGAGGCCCCAGTACTGCTGGTGCTCCCAAAAGTTTACTTAGGTCTCGATAGTCTCGACACAATTCATGGAATTCAATTATGGTTTTTCTCTCAACGGGTGCTGTCTCTGCAACGCGTAATAGCACAGCGAAGGAACTGCTAGCCACATCCTCATCAAAAAAGAATGTTATTGGTCGATTATATAATTTGGCAAATCTATTGACTTCTACCACTGAAACACGCCGCTTCTCATTTTCAATCTCTGAAATTGTTGAAATAGCGAACCCCATATTTTTGCTTACCTGTTTCAGGTTAAATCCCATAGCTATCCTGGCATCCTTTAATTTTGGTCCACATGCTATAGCAGTGGGAGATGTTATACCTTCAGGCATTCTGTCCTCCATTTTGTTAAATTTCGGAAAAACGAAAATATACTTATATATATGTTATTTATATCATATAATATTTCGGAATTCAAACCATTGAAGTTTATTAACTATTTAAGATAATGGAAGATAGATAATCAGCGACAACGATGAATATTTTATAGGGCAATCTCATACTTTGATAAAGACAAATCTTGTTGATACTTTCTAGTTGCGGGATATTAGCCAGGAAGCCTGTCAGGATTTATTTTTTATCATATGTGCCATCACGAAGGTCTGGATGGCGGAGAGGAGAACAAAGAACCATATCCAGGCAGGGATGCCCATGAACATTGGCTGGACAGAGCCCCAGTTCCAGAAATCCATTGACAGGATGAATATCCCTGTCATAATGTAGATATAGGGGTTATGCAGCCATTTCGGTGCCCTGAACGCTAGCAATCCTTCTCTCCACAGCATAACAGCATGGGTTAGCAGGTAGACAATAAAGGTAACCAGCATTACCCAAATTACCGGTAGGAAAGTACCTGCCGGAAGCCATTTAAGGTAAAACATGAGCAGTGTACCTTCT
>JAUVYX010000023.1 GCA_030602865.1 Dehalococcoidia bacterium
GTAGGGCATCAGTATACTGGCAAAGGTAGCATTACTCCATTTTTACTTTACTCTTTTATACAGAAGTTTCCTGAGCTTAAATTGGTATGCGCTCATTGGGGTGGAGGTTTACCCTTTTATGCTCTGATGCCAGAGGTAGGAGATGCTTTGGATCATGTCTTTTTTGATACTGCCGCTACTGTGTTTCTCTATAGAGCACAAATTTTTAAACAGGTCAGCGATTTGATTGGTAGTGATAGAATTTTATTTGGCAGCGATTTCCCTCTTCTGGAGCCATCTCAAGTAATAACTCAAATACGAGCCTCGAAGTTAAAGGATGAAGAGATGGTTGAAATCCTGGGTGCTAATGCGCGGAAATTGTTATATAGAGAATCTAAGGGGTGTAGCAGTGATACGAAACGGTGAACAAGTCCGTTCTTTCATAGCTGTTGAGTTGCCGAGGAATGTTAAAAAGGGACTGAAACAGATTGAATTTCGGTTGAAGCAAGGAGGATACGCTGGTATCAAATGGGTGAACCCAGAAGGGATTCATATAACACTGAAATTTCTGGGTGACATTTCGAGTGAACAAATAATAGAGATAAGTAAAGTCCTGGAGGAAACTTCTCAGGAGATATCTCCTTTTCACTTGGAAGTAGCTGGTTTGGGGGCCTTCCCTAATCTTAGACAGCCGCGTGTTCTCTGGGTTGCTATTAACGGAGAGATAGCCAAACTGTCAAGATTGCAGCAAAAGATTGATTTCTTACTCGCATCTTGTGGCTTTTCTAAAGAGAGCCGCCCCTTTGTTCCTCATTTGACCCTGGCTCGGCTAAAGGACAGCATATCACCTGAAGAGAAAAGAAAAATAGGCATGTTCATAAAATCTTTAAAACTTGAAGCAGTCTTCCCGTTTGATGCTGAAACTGTCAGTCTTATGAGAAGCCAATTGGCGCCAACTGGAGCTATTTATTCATGTCTATTTACAGCGAAGTTTAGGATTAATTAAGGTTAAAGCAAGAAGATTCATTGAGCTAATAATTGTTTGTATTAATAGCTGTGCTTGATAATAACCCGATTCTGGTATAAAATTATGTAAATTTTCTTGGATGGGAGGAGGACCCTTGGAAAATAATTCGTATCCTAAATGTCAGAAATGTGGCACTGGTGATTTGTTGCCTCTTTCCGATTTCGGGCAGGGAGCACCAATTCACTACAAGGCTTGGGTATGCAACAACCCTGATTGTGGTTTCAATATCAAGATCAGGAATGGAGAAGTATACATCAATGAGCCGATTCTTGATGGGACGCTTCACACTCGTGCTCATTAGGGGCTAGTCGATATACAGCAAATTGCTGCGTTTGAGTCGATTGGGTGACTTGATAGTGGATTCTTTTTTTCCGCGTCATTGCGTTGGTTGCGGGAAAGGGGGCGCTTTTTTGTGTCACGAGTGTAGGAAGACATTGCCCCGTTTACTTCCACCGCTATGTCCTGGATGTGGTACAACACAGGCTAGTGGCGTTTTGTGTCCCAACTGCAGGAAAAGGCCAGGTGTAATTGACGGTATACGCTCCCCATTCCGCTTCGAGGAAGTGATCCGTAAGGCTGTACATGAACTTAAATACAAGCATTTAAAAGCGCTATCTTTTTGCCTTGCTGAATTGCTTGCTGAGTATTTAGAGGAGCATAATTTGCCTGGCGAAATACTGGTTCCAGTTCCTTTGCACCCCCGGCGTTTGAGAGAAAGAGGTTACAATCAAGCTTTGCTCATGTCACGTGATTTAGGCAAGTTGACAATGATGCCTGTACTTGATAATTGTCTTGCTCGAGTGAAGGAGGTACAACCTCAGGTAAAAACGGCAGCAGTGGAAGAGCGATGGAGTAATGTCATTGATGCGTTTATATGCCAGGATGATAGGGTAAATGATAAGAAAATAATCTTAATAGATGATGTCTGTACCTCTGGTGCTACCCTGGAATCCTGTGCTGTTGCCCTAAAAAAACAGGGGGCTTTATCAGTATGGGGACTAACTATAGCGAGGGAAACCTACAACTAAGGAGGAGCTATGCAACTGCAAATAATAACAAAGAACATAGAAATCTCTGAGGCAATAGAGAAACAAATTAACAAAAAGATTGGCAAATTTGATCATCATTTATCTTCCCTTGTAGAAGGAAAAGTGGAGATCTCTAAGAGAAAGTCGAGACAGCCAGAACAAAGATTTGCTGTACAGGTTACTCTTGATAGTAAAGGTACATTAATTAGGGCTCATGAAGATGCTGCAGATATTCTTACAGCTGTAGATAAAGTTATGGACGCACTTAATAAGCGTATTGAACGATATAAAGGCAAGTTGTATGAGAAAAGGAAAGGTATTTCTCCGGAACGGCAGGGGACTGGTCAGGATGAGGAGGAAACAAATATTTACCCAGAAGTAGTAAAGAGCAAGCATTTCTTTCTTAAACCTATGCCCATAGATGAGGCAACGGAACAATTAGAGCTTCTGGGTCATGACTTCTTTCTTTTTATTGATGCGGAAACCAGCAAGGTTAGTATGCTATACCGTCGCAAAGATGGTAACTATGGTGTTATCATAGTGGAAACTGAATAATTATGGTAGAGTGCGTAAACACAGCCTAATTCTGTCTCTAACATGCAGGAAAGTTGGCCACCCTGTGGCTAGCAGCAGTAGAGATAAAAGGAGAGTGACCCTACTCCACCTTCAGATTGTCTGCACCTAACAAATCATTTATTTCCTTCACCAGTTCTGGGCAATAATTAATAGTTATCTTGGGCATATCCAGGTGGGTCGTTTCCTCATCACCAATAATTGTGAGAGAAACGCTGCTTTCCCCTGGATAATGCTGAAGGATTGCGATGGTTTTACGTAGAAGCTCGATATCCTCGTCGGAGTTTCCTGTCTCAGAGAGTGTTAGTGTAAGGAGTTTTCGGTTTAGTTCCTGTTCTGATTCTGATTGGGATACCCCCTCATTATTAGTATCTTGGTAGCTGTATACTTCTTGACAATTTAGCTGAACCCCTCCATTTCTGTTTTTCAGCATACCCTTCATAATAAGGATATTATCTTCGTGCCATAGTGTTTTGCTGCTCTCATATATCCTTGGCCAAACATTTACCTCCAGGCTTCCTTCTGCATCTTCTATTGTTGCTACGATAAAGGGACGGTTGTCACGGGTGTAAGCCTGTCGGAGTGATACTATCATTCCTATGATTGTAATAGTCTTGTTGACCATATCAGCGTTGATATCGCCACAGGATACTGTATGTAAGGTGGAATGCTTAAAATTCAGCATATTGAGGACTGATGAAGAGAGATAGACCCCTAACAAATCCCGTTCCCATTTAAGTCTCTGGTTAGAGTGGATTTTTTCTGGATTATCGAGGAGAAGGGCAGGATAGGAATCAATCAGATCCCCGAACATGCTGGATTGTCCTGTCGCTTTCATTTTTTGTTCCATTTGGCCAAAGGAAATAATCCTGTCCAGAGAATGCAGGAGCGCCCCCTGGTCGCTAAGGGAATCGAAAGCTCCAGCCTTGATTAAGCTCTCAAGCGCTTTTCTATTTATGCTATGTATATCTACTCGCTGGCAGAAATCCTCTATAGATTTGAAGGGACCCCCATGCCGTCGAGCGGATAGGAGGTTCTCTATAGCGGAACTGCCAGTATTTTTAATGGCGGCTAGACCAAAGCGGATGTTGTTTTTATTGTCTTCTATTTTCTCGATGGCAAAATCTGATTTGCTTTTGTTAATATCCGGGGGCAGCATCTGAATGCCTAGATGGCGGCACTCAGCTACCGCTAAGCGGACTTTGTCGGTATTATCGATATAAGTATTCAAAAAGGACGTCATATATTCAGAGGGATAGTTAGCTTTGAGGTAGGCACCACGGTAAGCTAGGAGGGCATAGCTTACGCTATGTGCTTTATTAAATGCGTAGCCAGCGAAAGGTTCAATCAAAGCAAAAATCTCTTCAGCCAGTTTTTTTTCTATACCCTTTTTCTCTGCACCTTCAATGAAATTATTCCTTTGAGTCTTCATTACCTTGGCTATCTTCTTCCCCATGGCTTTGCGAAAGATATCAGCTTGGCCCAGACTATAACCTGCAAGAGCCTGCACAATAAACAATACCTGTTCCTGATAAACAATAACTCCATAAGTCTCTTCCAGAAATTCTTTCAAGGCAGGATGAGGATAACGAACAGGAATGGTTCCCTGCTTGGCTTTAATAAAAGTAGGAATCTGTTCAATTGGGCCAGGGCGGTAAAGTGCTACCATAGCAGCGATGTCGCTAAATTTACTGGGTTGAAGTTCTTCTATATAGCGACGCATGCCACTGCTCTCTAGTTGAAATATACCCTTCGTTTCTCCGGAAGCAAGCAATGTGAAGGTTTTTTTATCATCAAGTGGAATGTGCTGCAAATCTATGGACTCACCACGCATTTTTTGAATGGCATATGTCGTTTTAGACAGAATAGTCAAGTTTGATAAACCCAGGAAATCCATTTTTAAAAGACCAAGGAGAGCGATGTTTTTCATGTGGTATTGGGTCATAGAGGCATTCTTTGCTCCTTTGCTTGTTGGCTGGAGCGGCACATACTCAGTAAGTGGATCATGAGCTATAACAACACCAGCTGCGTGTGTGCTGGCATGCCTGATAAGGCCTTCCACTTTCTTGGCTGAATCAACAAGATTGTGTACAACCTCATCTTGGGAATAGATAGCATTAAGCTCTTTGCTATCTTCCAGGGCTTTATCCAGGGTTATTGTCAGCTCTAGAGGAATCAGTTTGGCGACTTGGTCTACCTGGCTATAGGGCAAACCCAGAGCTCTCCCTGTATCTCTCAACGCAGCTCTTGCGCCTAGAGTACCGAATGTAATAATCTGGGCTACGTGGTCCATCCCATATTTTTCATTGACGTAGGCCAATACTTCGTCGCGACGGTTGTCCTGGAAATCAAGATCGATATCTGGCATCTCACGCCGCTCAACATTGAGAAAGCGCTCAAAAACTAAATTGTAAGTTAAGGGGTCTATGTCCGTAATGCCAAGGCAATATAGAGCTAAACTGGCAGCAGCACTTCCTCGTACGCCAAAGTAGATATGCTTCTCTCGTACAAAGGAAGCGATATCCCAAACAACCAGGAAATAATCGGCGAAGTTGGTCTTTTGAATCACATCAAGTTCATATTCGAGTCGCTCTTTAGCTTCATGGTTAGAAGTCGAATAGCGCTTTTCCATGCCCTGCCAGCATAGCTCTGACAGAAAGGATTCTGCTGTCTTGCCTTCTGGGGGAGTTACCTCTGGCAAGTGATGTTTGCTGAAGTCTAATTCTAGCTGGCACATCTCAGCGATATGTTGAGTGTTTTCTATAGCTTGAGGCAAGTCACTGAAGAGTTGTTCCATTTCCTCGGGGCTCTTAAGATAGAAATAATCCCCTGTCATTTTCATTCTATTTTCATCCTGTATAGATGAATTAGTGCCTATGCATAGCAGCAGGTCATGAGTATAGGCGTCTTCCTTGTTTATGTAATGAGTATCGACTGTTGCTACCAGCGGTATATCAAGTTTATTGGAAAGAAGGAGAAGCCCTTTATTTATTGTTTCAAGTTCAGGAATAGGGTGCCTCTGGATTTCAATGTAATAATCACTGAATATTTCCTTGTACCAGGAAGCTGTCGTAGCAGCCTCATCATTTTGTTCTTCCAGAATAAGGCGGGGCAGTTCCCCATTCATGCAGCCAGAGAGAGCGATAATCCCTTCATGATGCAGTTCCAGTAGTTCCCTATCCACTCTAGGTTTATAATACTGCCCCTCGAAGTTGCTCTTGGTAACCAGATTTATCAAATTGTGGTATCCTTCTTTGTTCTTAGCCAGTAATGTAAGATGATATGGTTTTCTGTATTTAGGGTCTCGATTATTGCGAGTAGTCTGAGCAACATATACTTCGCATCCGAGGAGAGGTTTAATGCCAGCTTCTTTAGCTGCAGTGTAAAAATCGATAATGCCATACATCACTCCATGGTCGGTGATGGCCAGGCTATCCATGCCCAGTTCTTTAGCCCTGGCGAGGAGCAAAGGAATACGACACATGCCATCAAGGAGACTGTATTCAGTATGAACGTGAAGATGGGTAAATTTCTTAGGCATATTGTGAATTATAACATGCTTGTTTTGCGCTGTACGCTGCTCATATGTCGAGTGTGAATTGAAGATTGTCAGGAGTATTGCTGCAAAGTTTTTTATTTTTAGTGTTTCCCTGACACTTGTTACCGGCACTATTCAATGGGAGATTAATAGTGTTCGTCTCTATGAGTATGGGTTCGATAGGTATGCTGTAAGTGAGGATACAGGGATCGATAAACAGCAGTTGACCGAGGTTGCCAAGACTCTCATAGATTACTTCAATTACAGGATAGAGACGCCCCAATTAACGATACAAAGGAGGTCAGGTGAAGAATTCTTGCTGTATCAGGAGGATGACCAGAATCGTGAACTTACCCATCTTGCCGATGTTCGACATCTGCTCCTGCTTAATTACTTGATTCTATTGGTAAGTCTGGCTTATCTGGTTGGCTATGTCTTAGTTTTCTTGCTTTGGATAAAGGGCCACTGGTGGGATTTAGCAAAAGGAGTAAGACATGGCTGTACTCTGATACTGGCTGTTATGGCTATTATGGGACTGGCTGCCGTTCTGGTCGATTTCGAACAATTATTCTTCCAATTCCACCATCTCGCTTTTAGTAATCCATGGTGGGCAAGCACTGGTTATCTGCCTAGATTGTTCCCTGAATATTTCTGGGCGGATGTTGCTCTCCTGGGCGTTGGTTCTATGGTTGTAGGGGCTTTAATTCTGGGCAGTGTTGCCTGGGTAATGCCGATGCTGTATTTGAGGAAGAAAGGCTAGCTTCTCTAACTTTGTGGAATGCCATCTTGGTTCCAGTCTCTGGCTTTGTAACATTCCTCAATCATGCTTATGGGGTCTTTTAATTGGCATTCTGACACGGGCGAGAATTTTCCGAACTCTGGCATCTGGAGGCATCTCTCTGGGAGCATGTCATCTGCTTTCCTTATCCCTTCTCTCACATTGAACTTCCTTTGCAGGTTATATACTCGTTCTCCGATAGCCAGAATTTCTTGCCCATTAATATCCCAACCTGTCAAGGTGGTAATTAACCTACCTAGCTCATCTGGCCCTATACCTCGGAATATATAGAACTTACAAAAGCCCAGGACGTCTGGGATAATCCCGAAATCCTGCAGAAGCTTGGCTTCCTTTCCTTTGCCTTTCTCATCCCAGCGATCCAGCGTTTGAGGGTCAGTCAGTCCGTATGGGATTAGTCCAAAACTGTTTTTTCGGTTATCATAGGCTGCGGCATTAAGTGGGTGGATATGGCACATGCCTCTGTTGCCCAATGCGTATGTTACGGCCAGAGCTTTCCCAGACCTCGGATCGTGCGCAGGTCCTTCCAACCCTTTTATATGTATTGCCAGCTTGTCCGCTCCATTGCCAAGCTCCTGTGCTGCCCGTCTGACTCCTTTGCCTAAGAGATCTCCGAGGCCATCATTGCTGGCTATTTTGTCTATTAGTGTCACTATGGTCTCAGCATTTCCCCATGATAAATCCAGCCCGTCTGCCTTCACACCGCTGATGATGCCGTTTTCATAACAGTCCATGGCAAAGGCGATGACTGCACCGGTGGAAATAGTGTCTAAGCCATATTCGTTACATAGATAATCTGCGTGTACTGCAGCATCAACATCTTCGTTGTACACAAAAAAGGTGAAGGCGGACATGGTTTCATATTCACCTCCTTCGTGTTGTGGTGTTTTCCATCGTCCTGAGTCCACTTTGCAAATTCTTTTACATCTCAGTATGCATCCCTTATAGCAGTTTTCGGCTTTTACTAAGTTTTTATCTTTAAAGTGAGCATAAATTTGCTCACCCTTTCCCCATGAATTCGATCTCCAGTTTTTTGTTGGAATGTCTCCGACATTGTCACAGCCAACCAGCATACCTGTGGTGCCATCTGGCGCCATCCCTTTTCCTGCGGTTAGCTCAAGAACTTTCTTGTAATATTCTTTGCAGGTTGATGTAAACTCATCTGGTTGAGCTACCGGAATTTCGCCGCTTCCTTTTACTGCGATTGCGAGTAAGTTCTTTGACCCCATCACTGCGCCTGCTCCCCCTCTTCCAAATGCGCGGGATTTGCTCATAATACAGGCAAGATTAACCAGGTTCTCGCCTGCGGGTCCGATCTCAACAAACTCAAAGGAAGCGTCTTTGAGTTCATCCTTTTTTAGGAGCTCTTCTTTCTGGGAGGAGCTTTTCCCTTTAAGTGCTTCCCCTGATCGTATCTCTATCTTGCTATCATGAATCAAGATGTATTTCGCTTCTTTGGCCTTGCCTTCTATTACCAGAAAATCATAACCAGCTCTCTTCAACGCACTACCCCATTCTCCTCCGGAACGTGCTTCTCCCCAGATACCAGTAAGTGGAGACTTGAAACATACTTCAATTGAGCCTGATCCGGGGGCACCCGTGCCAGTTAAAGGGCCAGTGGCAAATATTAACTTATTTTCAGGGCTCAAAGGGTCAGTAAATGCCGGAATTTCGTCATATAGTAACTGTGCAGCATATCCTACTCCGCCCAGAAGTCTTCTTAGCATTTCAGCGTTAAGTTCTTCTGTGGAGATCTTCTCCATGCTTAGATTAATTCTCAGTAACTTGCCGGCATACCCGTAAAATAGGCTCTCTCCATTATTCATATCTCAGTTTCTCCCTGTCATAGTTGGGGTTAACTATAGTGCAGGTGGTGGATAACGTCAATATTTAATCTCACATTTTTAGTTGTATTAGAATT
>JAUVYX010000044.1 GCA_030602865.1 Dehalococcoidia bacterium
TGAAATTTCCGCTCGGATCACCGACCGCATGATTCAAGTAGGCGGCATTACACTTGAGAACAACAAGTTTGTGGGAACAATGGCCGGTGTCGTAGTTGATGCTAAAGGTGGAGTTGGTATTGGTGCTGCTATTCCACCAAAAGTTCTTGAGTGGCTTAACTCCTAAACTGATCTAACTCACTAGATCAGCCGACAGGCTAAAGCCTGCGACTGACCAGCACGTTAGCCTATAGGAAAGTATTGTGAATATAGGTAACAAAGAAAAAAAGACGAATTGTTCAATATTGTTCTCAGAAAGGGCATGAATTGTTTTGGATATTTGGGTGGCCTTTTCGTTCTCTACGCTACTTTGGGCTCGTGGTTAGGATTTACCTTTGCCGAACTGGAAAAAGTGATGATCCCTGCGTCGTATTACTTAACTCTTTTTGGGGTAGTTTTAACTTGTTCGACGGTCTATATGTACGAAGGCAATCCTCACCCTCCTGAAAAATTCAGTAAATTTATGTCTGCTCCCATAGTGATTATTGCTTGCTTCATAGCGGGATGGGTATATGCGACGAAAGGAACATTACCAACCTTGGTTATTAATGGGTTAGTAATGCTTGGTTTGGCGGGAGCATTTTTCCGAATACAACCGTCAACTATTGAGTGAAGGCTAACAACAGCATGAACACAGACGCCAAAAAGGGTTCCGTTCCAAAGTTGTTGTTTTTTTAATTTTTACGATAGGGAGCCAAATATAAGAGAAAAGGAATTAACATGAATACAGTCATTATTAAAGAGCAAGTCATTAATGACTTGCCTACTGGATTAAAGATAATATTTGAGATTGTGAGTAGTGGTGAAGGTAGAATGCGATTAAGAGGAGATATATTACCATTAGGCAATCGTGATTTTGCATTTAGTCAGGATGGTCAGTTAGTAGGGGCAGGGACAGGCTTAGCTTGTTGTAACATGAATGAAGAAACTGGAGAACTTTATGATAAGCACTAGCCTATTCTCTGATTACATTTGGGCAGTTTGCCATACTTTTGTAAATACTCATTTTGTAGGTATTGCTCACGTGCTACAGGGTCTTTGTGTCGTTCCCGTCGGTAAAAAGTTGCCTGTTGGATACACCGTCCCTCGTCTCCACGCTTATGACTTTGAAGGCGGTTTCTCATCCTGATAACTCCTTATGCTATGTCTATATCATTACTAAACATTACCAGAAGTGTTACCTATGTTTCTCAGCCTCCGCAGTTGGTGCCAAGTTTGTGTGGTCTTAATATGAAGTGCTTTATCACATTAACTAGGAGAGGCGATATTATATTTAGGGAATAATGCTTGTCAAGATTATGGACAAATTTAACTAACTCTATATCAATTTTTGTTTTTATCTTGTGTATCATAACAGGGAACCAATCGTGCATTAAACAGGTAAGCGATTATAAGAGGCCAGACAGCGCCATAACCTGCTGCCCAGGCTATTTCGTCCAAAGGTATTCCCCAGACATCGGGACCCCAGAGATTTTTAGCAGTCCATTGCTGGAGAAACTCAGGGAATACTATAAATCCCACTTTGATAAAAATTAAATAAAAAATGATAAAACTTATCATGCCTCTGAACTGAATCGGCCAAAGGTTTTTCCGTAGACACAATATCAATATGCCAACCGATAGAATTCCTAATATTGCAGAAATCATTACCCCAAAGCCGGCAAGCAAGAATATTGCGCTTACTGCCGACCCTGTTATCATGCAGATTAGGTAACGCTTAATAATAAGCCTTGATTGTAATTCTAAATCGATATAATTACGCAGCGACCATATTGCCAGTAGCCATACGATGCCACCCGTTGTGAAACAAAAGATGAGGTCTTCAGGGCCAATTAGAAACGTAACAATCTTTACGGGATTCCAATACTCTGGTACGAAAACAATCGAAGCAAACGAACAAGATGTTGAAAGTAAACCGCTAATTACCATAGGCCATCGCTGTTTAGCAGGAGAAATAATAAGTCCGGCTGCAAACAGCATAAGCAGTACCAAGGTCAAAATCAGATATGGATAATCAGTAATACTAAATAGATTCATATTAAAATTATATGCCTATCTTATTAACTCAGAAAGGTACTATATAGTATATAGTTAAATATCAAATTGTGGTGATATAAAGTGCACCTTAAACTGACTGGCTAGTTCGGCTATCGTCTATTCTCCCTTTAATTCTTCCAGGGCTATTCTGACTATAAATGACGGGCTGGTTTTCTCAGCGCTTTCCAACAAATGTTATCAACATAAAGTGCACAAGTTATCAACATCTATTCAACAATTCATCAACATTGGATATTACCTGTTTACAACAATCAACCGCGGGGGTATAGTAAGTCTAGATTTATTTTCAGGGAGGATAGATTAATTATGGCGAGAAAAATTATAGTTGGAATTACCAGAGATAGATTCAATGATAAAGGTCAGTTCTGCAACTCCGATGTGGGCATTAAGTTGCTCGAGGGGATACCAGGGGTTGAGATACGAAAGTTCGCTGAGCTTAAAGCTGAGATCACTCCGGAGCAAATTCAGGGTATGGATATGGTAATCAGCGGGTTGACGAAGTGGACTGCAAGCAGCCTGGCAGGAAATGACCAGCTTATTTGTATCCATCGCTGCGGGGTAGGTTATGATGGGGTTAATGTGCCAGAAATGACCGCTGCTGATGTGATGCTTACCATCACACCCAATGCGGTGCGTCGCCCGATGGCAGTGACTATCATGACATTTCTACTGGCGCTGAGCATGCGCCTGATGCTCAAGGACAGGATGACCCGCGAGGGTCGCTGGGCTGTAAAGGAAGACTATGATGGCTATGGACTGGTTGGCAAGACCTTCGGCTCTATCGGCACTGGAAATATCGGACATGATATGTTCCGCCTGGCAAAACCATTTGGCATGAGGCATATCGCCTATGACCCCTATATCGAGGAGTCAGCCCTTGCGGATGTCGATGTCAAGCTGGTTGATATGGATACACTACTGGCTGAATCTGACTTCGTCAATATAAGCTGTCCGTTGAATGAGAGCACCCGTGGCCTGCTCGGTGAGAAAGAATTCAGGAAGATGAAGAAGACGGCTTTCCTGATAAACACAGCGCGCGGTCCTATAGTTAATGAGGCGGCGCTGATAAAGGCACTTCAGGAGGGCTGGATTCGTGGTGCCGGCATTGATGTTTTCGAACAGGAGCCAACGCCCATTGATAATCCGCTGCTCAAGATGGACAATGTAATCGTTGCTCCCCATGCGCTGGGACACACGGAGGAAATACGCAGCAATATGATTAATGAGCTGGTTGAGCAGATATCACAGGTCATAAAGGGAGAGCTGCCGAAGGCATCACCCAACCGTCAGGTATGGGAGAAACCAGGATTCCAGGCGAAGTTGAAGAGACTTCAGGAAGCTATAAAATAGCTTTGCTTTTTGCAGGCGAATTAACAGATGGCATATTGACATAATAATTCATCGGATAAAGGAGGAGGATTGATATGAAGATGAACATAGGCAGGGAATACAAAGAGAGGCTCATGGCAGGAGACAGGATGTTTTCCCTGGCAATGGGTCCCGGCAATGACCCCGAAAAGACAGTCAGCATTGTCAAAGAGTTTGGGGTAGACTCGATAATGCTGGACAACGAGCATTCCTTGCTGGGCAAGGAGACCATCTATCAATATATACGTGCTTGCAGGGAAAATGAACTGCCTATCCTGATGAGGGCTGAGGAGAAAACGAGCAATTTCAGGTCCTATCTGGATAGCGGCATCAATGCCATGATGCTGCCGCGGGTAAACACGCTAGAAGAGGCAACCTATGGAGTGCGCGAATCTTATTTCCCTCCCATAGGGCATAGAGGAGCGGGTCTGGGCATGAGCCCTTATCTGCTTGATGGACAGAAACCCTCCGAGATGCACCTGCTGCAGATGCTGCAATATGTTAACGAAAATACCATGCTGTTTCCCATGACAGAGAGCCTGGAGGGCTTAAGCAATCTTCCCCGAATACTAGACCTGGAAGGCGTTACCGGCACGCTGGTTGGTGCTCATGACCTGACTATCGATATTGCTTTTAAGACAGGGCGTATCGACCCCGATTCCTTCCGTGGTGACTTGCTCAACAGCGGGGCTGTACAGGATGTTTTGAAGAAGATTGCCGAAATATGTAAGAGCGCGGGGAAGATATGTGGCGTTGGCGGTTTTTCTCCAAAAGGTTATGCAGAGCTGGCGAAGATTGGTTATCAGTACTTCGGCCTGGGCTACGTAACAAACGGCAATGTAGAAAGTCTTCGTCCTGTTGTTGAAGAGGCAAAAGCCCTGATGAAGTAGTGCTACAATCTCCAGCCAATAGCGCTATCAATAAGAGACATAACGCACAGGCTATCCTTTAACGTCTTTGCATGCTATAAAGTAGACCTCGCATGCAGTAGACATTTCGTTGCTATGCTTCAGGCTCGAGTCCTACCAGCCTCTGCCTCAATTTATTTAATTAATGCCTGGAATGCTTTCAGTTTAGCCTGAAATTCAGGCTTATTCCATACATCACGATTGGGAGAACCAACTGGCATTTCCCCGCTGACAATCAGTGAGACCTGCTGCAGAATTTCAGTCCACATACTCATGAACAATTGGTCTGTCCATCCGAGAGCATGAGGCGCAACGATGGTATTGTCCATCTTGAGCAATGGGTTATCCGACGGCGTCGGCTCTTTCTCAAACACATCTAAACCTGCCCCCCGTATCCATCCTTCCTGTAGTGCCTTCACCAGGGCAGCCTCGTCAATTATGGGACCGCGTGCCGTATTTATCAGGAAGGCGGTTTTCTTCATCTTCTTTAGCTCTTTCTCTCCAACCAGGTGGTGAGTGTTCTCGCTCAAGGGACAACTAATATTGACGAAGTCTGATTCTGCCAGCAGGGTGTCCATATCCACCAGCTTTACATCGACATCCGCCAGGACAGATTCTTCAATATAGGGGTCATAAGCGATATGCCTCATGCCAAGTGGTTTGGCAAGGCGAAACATCTCATGTCCAATATTTCCGGTACCTATGGAGCCCAGCGTCTTTCCTACTAATCCATAGCCGTGGTAGTGAGTTTTTTCTGTCCAGCGACCTTCGCGAGTCAGTTTGTCTTTGGTCAGCAGTCTCGTACTAAGGGCAAGTATGAAAGTGAGTATAGTTACGGCCATGGGACGTCGAACCGCTCCCGGAGTTATGCAGACCATAATGTTGGCATCGGTAAGCGCAGGAACATCAACCATGTTGAAGCCTACCCCGCCACGGTGGATAGATATAAGTTGTTTATTCCCTGCGATGGTGTCTTGAGTCCATTTAGGGGCGAGAGTAAAAACCATATCGAAGCCCTGTATCTGTTCTGGAGTAACCTCCAGTAGATGCTCCTTAAATATCTCGTATTCTACCTCAGGCATTTCGTCCAGCAGTTTCAGCCCTGGGCCGGGAATTATAAACTTGCCCTCCTTATCGAAGAAATCCCTTGATAATCCGATTCTAACCTTTCGTCCCATGTTTTCTTTCCTCCTGGTTTATTATTTTAGTGCAAACATTTTGGCAATGGCAAATTATACAGTCTTTTTGGTTCTATGTGGTTTTGTATGAAAATTGAGTAGTTGGAATTCCTTAATGTCTCTTTACAGCGGCTATCAAGCAGGTTATAGTAAGCCGTATAAATTACCAGCGACCTGTTGCATAACGAAGGAGGAGAATTGTAATGAAAAAGAACATAACCAGGGAGTTTAAGGAAAGGCTTAATGCGGGGGACAGGGTTTTCTGCGCTCTTATAGGTCCTGGCAATGACCCTGATAAGACGGGGGCGGCGTTGAAGGACTTCGGCTACGATTTTATCATGGTGGAGAACGAGCATAGCCTGCTGGATAAAGAGAGCATACACCAGTACATACGGGTTTGTCATGAGCTTGAGCTGCCACTGCTGATGAGGCCTGAAGAAAAAACAGACACCTTCAGGTGTTACCTGGATGGCGGAGTAAACGGGATGATGCTGCCACAGGTAGAGACGCTGGAGCAGGCGGCTTATGCGGTGAAGTTATCCTATTTCCCTCCTATAGGGCATAGGGGAGCGGGATTGGGCATGAGCCCTTATCAGCTTGATGGACAGAATCCTGCTGAGATGAAATTACTGGAGATGCTTGAGTATGTAAATGAAAATACTGTCCTGTTTCCCATGACAGAAAGCCTGGTGGGCGTAAGCGAGCTTCCTCATGTGCTGGAACTGGAAGGAGTCACCGGTACGATAGTGGGGACACACGACTTCGTAATAGATATAGCTTTCAGGACAGGACGTATTGACCCCAATTCCTTCCGTCCCGAACTGCTCAACAATGAGTACGTGTTGGATAGGGTAAGGAAAATTGCTGAGATATGCAGGAAAGCAGGGAAGGTTGCTGGCATCGGTGGATACAATCCTAAAGGATGCTTTGAGCGCTCCCAGGAAGGCTATCAGTTATTTACCCTGGGCTATGTGATAGATGGTAACGTGGATAAATTGCGCCCCCTCATCGGGGAGGCTAAGGAGTTGTTAAGGAAGGATCCTCCCGATAAGTCAGCCTGGCATAAGAAATGTTGTTCCCATTAAGGACGAACTGATATCCGCTAAAAAGAATGGAGGTGTAACCCAAAATGGAGCAGGGTACAGTGTGTATAGCGGCGGAGCCGCTGAAAAAGTTTGCCACGGATATACTGGCGGCAGCCGGCATGCCTCCGAAGGATGCGGAGAATGAGGCAGAGGTGCTGATATGGTCAAACCTGCGGGGTGTTGATTCACATGGCGTAATGGGCATCTCTCGGTACATGAAGAACATAGATACAGGCCTGATGAATCCGAAACCGAATATAAAAGTGATTAAGGAAACCCCCGCCACCATCTTTGTCGAGGCAGACCATGCCTTCGGCGCCGTCGTCACCACCTTTGCCATGGAGAAAGTAATTGAGAAGGCAAAGAAACTTGGTATCGGATGGGGACTGATAAGGAACA
>JAUVYX010000101.1 GCA_030602865.1 Dehalococcoidia bacterium
GGTGGTCGTCGATGACAGCATTGTCCGAGGAACCACCACTCCCAAGATAGTAGCCCTGCTTAAAAAAGCAGGTGCCAGCGAAGTCCATCTCCGTATTTGTGCATCTCCTATCCAACATATATGTCCCTTAGGCGTAGGGATGGCTACGGAAAGGGAACTCATCGCTGCCAGGAAGAGTATCTCAGAGATCAAGGAATACCTGGGAGCTGATTCGCTCGGTTATCTCAGCCTGGATGGCTTGCAACAGGCGGTAGGATTGCCCAGGGATACCCTCTGCCTGGCTTGCTTCAACAATGACTATCCCATACCTGTACAAGCGGAAATGAAGCAACTGGTTATAGAAAATGGAACCGAAGGTGCTTGAATGAAGCGTAACACTGAAAAAAACTATCGGTCTTCTGGCGTTGACGTTGAGATAGCCGACAAGATAAAAAGGGCGATTGGGAGACAAGCCAAGACCACATTCAATATCAAGACCCAAACTTTTGGCTCATTTGGAAGCCTATACGAATTGGATGGTTATAATGAACCTATTTTGGTCTCCAGTGCTGATGGGGTAGGAACAAAGCTAAAGATTGCCTCACTTATGAATAAACATGATACCGTAGGCAGCGACATTGTCAACCACTGTGTTAATGATATCCTTTGTAGTGGAGCTGGCCCTCTTTTTTTTCTTGATTATATTGCTATGAGTAAACTCTTGCCTGAACAGGTAGAAGCCATAATATCTGGCATAGCTCGGGCATGTAGAGAAGCTGGCTGCTCATTAATTGGTGGTGAGACTGCTGAGATGCCGGGCATTTACTTGACAGGGACTTATGATTTGGTTGGTTTTATAGTGGGGGTAGTGGAAAAAGGGAACATCATAGACGGTAGTTCGATAAACGCTGGAGATTTGATTCTTGGCCTGCCTTCTTCTGGCTTACATACCAATGGTTATTCCCTGGTCCGCCGGGTTTTTAAAATAGAGGATGAACCCTCACGGTTATATGATTTCTATCCTGAATTAGGGAGGACCCTTGGCGAAGAATTACTTCAAGTTCACCACTGTTATTACCTTGAACTTAAACCAGTTTTATCATTGATTAAAGGTTTGGCCCATATTACTGGTGGTGGGTTCGAGGGAAATATTAGCCGTATTTTACCACAGGGAACCTGTGGGCAGCTAAGCAAAAGGTCATGGCAAGTACCGCCAATTTTCAATTTGATACAGAAACAAGGTGAGATCGCAGAAGAAGAAATGTACCAGGTGTTTAACATGGGGATAGGTATGACCGTTGTATGTTCATCACAACAGGTTGGTAATTTGATTAGTGCTCTACCACAAGCTAAAGTGATAGGAGAAATCATAAACGCAACGGGAGGTAAAACGATACTCATTGATTGAGGAGGAAATATGCGTTCTATTATTAGTGTTTCGAATAAATCTAGAGTAACAGACTTCGCACGAGGGCTACAAGCCCTAGGTGTTGAAATCTTCAGCACAGGTGGTACTAAGAAAGTGATGGAACAGGCAGGATTAAATATTCAGGGCATTTTTAAACTTACCGGTTTTGCTGAGATTCTCGATGGGAGAGTCAAGACGCTACACCCTGCAGTACATGGTGGTATCTTAGCGAGACGTGATCTCCCCCAACATTTGACGGAATTAGCTAACAATAATCTTGAACTTATCGATATAATCGTAGTAAATCTTTATCCATTTGTAGAAACCGTGCGCAAGGAAGGAGTCTCCTTGGATGAGGCACTGGAGAATATCGATATTGGGGGGCCATCCATGCTCCGATCAGCTGCCAAGAACTTCTCCTCTGTTCTAGTTATAGTCGATCCCGAGGATTATGCTCCTATTCTGCAAAAACTGAGGGAGGGTAAGATAGGCATGAAGGAAAGGCAGCGTTTAGCACAGAAAGCATTTCAACATGTAGCTATCTATGATACTGCTATTGCTGAATACCTGCGGGAGGAAGAAGACATATTACCTGAAGAGATGACTATTGCGCTGAAGAAATCATCTGCTCTTAGATATGGGGAGAATCCTCATCAGCAGGCGGCTTTTTATGTTCAGCAAGAGCTTAAGGAAAAGAAAAATAGCCTGTCTTTGTTAGAGCTCCTTAATGGTCCTCAGATATCCTTTAATAATCTTCTCGATTTTGATGCAGCTGTGGATATACTCGGTAATTTTAGTGCAACTACAGTAGCAGTATTTAAGCATACTAATTCTTGTGGACTCGCTAGTCATGATAATCTTGCTGAAGCTTATCGTAGAGCATTATCAGGGGATCCCATAGCTGCGTTTGGTGGAGTGGTTGCCAGTAATTTAGTAATTGATCTGGCAACAGCAGAAGAGATTAATAAGCATCATTATGATGCCGTGATTGCTCCCGGGTATGATAAAGAGGCTCTAAAATTGCTGGGGAAAAAGAAAAGCCTGAGACTTGTAAGGCTACCCCTACTCGCTAATGCATCTATGCCATGTGAAAGTTTTCTTGACTTTCGTCGTGTTAAAGGGGGATTTTTAGCTCAGACTGCCGATGTTATTAGTGAAGGAGAGTCCTCACCACATGTGGTTACCAATCGTCAGCCAACAGAGCAAGAACTATCAGATTTACTATTCGCATGGAGAGCGGTAAAATGTATCAAGTCCAATGGCATAGTCATTGCAAAAGATAGAACCCTTTTAGGGATGGGAGCAGGTCAGCCTAGTCGTGTGGTTAGTGTAGAACTAGCACTAAAAAGAGCTGGCACTGAGACCAATAATAGTGTCATGGCCTCTGATGCATTTTTCCCCTTTCCTGATGGGCCGGAATTGGCTTTTAAAGCAGGCGTAACGGCAGTCATTCAGCCCGGTGGTTCTAAAAAGGATGATGAGGTTATATTTGCAGCAAATAAATATAATATAGCTATGGTATTTACTGGGACACGTCATTTTAGACATTAATAAATTACTATAAATAAGAAGGAGAGGGCAAGATGATAAAGTTCACTGACGAAATGAAAGAAGTTGCAGATAAAGGAACACCTTTTATAATGGCAACAGCGTCGTCTGATGGAGAGCCAAATGCAGTACCAATAACCTTTGCTAAAATTGTCTCTGACGATGAGATAATCCTTGTAGATAATTTTATGAAGAAGTCTATACAAAACATAGAAGCCAATCCAAAGGTATCAGTATCAGTATGGGCAAAGATGGACACAGGTAAGTCAGTAGGATACCAATTCAAAGGTGAAGCAAGAGATGAGAAATCAGGGGAGCTATTCAATAAGGCAGTAGAATGGACCAAAAGCAAAGCCCCTCAACTAAATCCTAGAGGGGTAGTAATAGTTAAGGTTGATTCTATTTACATAACTACTGCAGGACCTACTGCTGGTAATAAGGTGGAATAGATAGCTATATAGGTGGGAGGGCTCTTAATGAGGTAAATGGCAAACCGATTGCCAAACTAAGTAGGATGCCAGGTATTAGCCCTAAATTGAGCAGGGGGCTCTGATTGAGTCAGTTGGAGTGGCTAGCAATATAGCTTTGTATAGAGGCAAATTACAGGGTTGCAGTTAACCTCTTAGAACTTTTCGGACAGCACTAGCTACATTTTTATGATCTGGTACTACAAAATCCTGAAGTTTTGGGCTGAATGGAATATGTACGTTTTTCGCACCGACTCTTAAGATAGGTGCCTTAAGGTAGCTAAAAGCCTCTTCCTGAATAGTCGCAGCAATCTCAGCGCCCCATCCTGCACGCCTCCATGTTTCGTGGGCTACAATAAGATGATGTGTCTTCTTTACTGAATTGAGTACAGTTTGTTTATCCCATGGAACAAGAGTTCTTAAATCAATAACCTCACTGTCGATTCCTTCCTTTTGAAGATATTCGGCAGCAGTCAATGACTCATGCAGCATTCGTGAAGTTGAAACAATGGTCACATTCGTACCCAGCCTCTTCACGTCAGCAATTCCAAATGGAATATAATATTCTTCATCGGGAATGAACCCCTTAGTTTCATAGAGTTTCTTGTGTTCAAAACAAATCACTGGGTCATCAGATTTTAAAGCAGTTTTAAACAGACCTTTCATGTCATATGGAGTGGATGGCACAATAAGTTTAATTCCTGGTATATGCATAAAGATGGTTTCGATAGATTCTGAATGCTGCGCAGCGCCTGAACTGGTTATCCCATCCGGCCCTCTTAAAACCAGGTGTACTTTTGCTTGTCCCCCAGTCATATATCTGAATTTCATAATCTGGTTTGTTACTGCTGTCATTCCTGTAAACAGGAAATCGGCGAAATGGAATTCAGCGACAGGTCTCATGCCGGCGAGGGCAGCCCCTAATGCAGAACCAAGAAGTACCTCCTCTGATATGGGGGTGTCAATTACCCTATCGGGGAATTTACCTAAAAGTGATTTATATGCGCCGAATATCCCCCCCTGCTTGGCGATATCCTCTCCATAGGTAAAGATTGTTGGGTCTTTCGACATCTCCTCCAATATTGCCTCACCCAGGGCTTCTGCAAAGGTTAGCTCACGCATTTCCCCTCCTGCCAATCAAGACTACTCTTTCTAATCAATGCAACCTGCAGCATCAGCGAAAAGGTCTTCAAGAGCAGATTCAACTGGCGGCCATGCACTTTGCCGTGCAAATTTTACAGCTCCGTCAATTTCTTTTTCTGCATCATTCCAAATCCTATGTTTCTCAGTATCAG
>JAUVYX010000029.1 GCA_030602865.1 Dehalococcoidia bacterium
CTCCTATAACGTTACCGAAAAAGATGCGGGCTCTGAATGGGCTGTCGCCGTTATCAAAGGCTCTCCCGCTTCTGTCGTCAGCTTCAAAACTGCCTCTGCTAACGTTACCAATACCTTCGATGACTGCAAAGGTTCAATAGAGATACTTAAGCTAGGCGACGAGTGCGGGCAAGGATGCACACCTGGCTACTGGAAGGTTCCGCAGCATTGGATAGACTGGCCAGCAGATTACAATACGAGTGATGAAGTCAGTGGTATATTTAACATATCATCCTGTGTTGGAGAGCTTAGTACCAACTATACTTTGATCGATGCGCTTGTAAATAACACAAGTGGAGAGTCCGCAGAAACCATTTTGGGAGGGGCTAAAATCCTGCTTCGCGCTTCCGTTGCAGCAGTCCTCAACGCTGCTAGCCCCGAAGTGAACTATCCGCGCACGGCGGACGACGTAGTCACTGCTGCGAATGGTGCCCTCGCCAGTTGTGATCGGGACACAATGCTTTCTCTGGCTACAAAGCTAGACAACGATAATAACCAGGGCTGCCCGCTTGGCAAGCCTTGCCCCAATTACCTTGGTGATGCTAGCTTCAACGTCACCCCCAACCCTTATGGAGGCACAGACCCGCTCACCGTTAAGGATAACGATAGCAATGATAAAGATGACACTGACGGCAGGATACTGCTTACCAATGTCCCCTGTGGTGAATACACCATCACGGAGACTGCGGCACCTGCGGGATATATCCTTGGCCCCAATTCACAGACAAAGACGGTAACAAACGGTGGGACAGCCACCTTCATCTTCACCAATACCCCCGCGGGCGGTTGTTGCTTCACTGAAAATCTCGGCCCAACGGATGATAGCTTTGTAAACAACCTGCTCCCTACGAACACGCATGGTGATTGGCCCAACCTAGAGATTCACTATGCTCCAGAGGCAGAGACACTACTGACTGAGGAAATCAAAAGAACTTATATTAAATTTGACTTAACCGACTTGCCTGAGGGCGCTAGAGTTGTTTCTGCAAGCCTTCATTTATGGGTAAACGTAATAGAGCTTATAGCTCCTCTTAGTGAAGCTGTAGGAGTATATACCGTCTCAAGCGATTGGAATGAAGGGAGTTTGACATGGAACAATGCCCCAACGGTTTTTAGTGGTCCGATTGATGTACACGAGCCTTTTAGCACCCTCGGATGGAAATCCTGGGATGTTACCTCGGCTGCGCAAGATGCATATTTGGGCGATGGGGTGGTCAGCTTAGCCCTGAAATATATAGATGAAATCTTACTTTCTGGGGCTGGATTTGATAGTAAAGACTGTTGGAGTCTCCCCCTACTCCCCCCATGCTATCTACCATACCTTGAGGTGGAATATTGCGTGCCCACGGCGGATGCTGGTCTTGACAAGGAGGTCTTTGTCGGCAGCTCTGTGCAAATAGGGGGCAGCCCCACTGCTTCAGGAGGTACTTCGCCTTACTCTTATAGCTGGACGGGGCCACATAGTTTCTCCAGCAATGAGTCGAACCCAACCATCAGTGGTGTCACGGAGGCTATGGAAGGCGAATATGCCGTAGAGGTAACCGATGCTAATGGCTGCAAGGACAGCGATAGCATGGTGTTAGCAGTCAGCAATACCTATGGTCTGGGCTCTCTGAAAATAGTGAAATACTACGATGCGAATAATAATGGCACGATGGACCAATCTACATCTGGGGACTATCGGGATGAGAACCTATTTATGCAAGAACTGTATTTGTGGTATTACAATCTATATAATCAACCTCTCACCTGGGCGTTTAACGTATCAGGCGTAAATGTAACTGGCTACTCCAAGTCTGTATACACCGGAGAGACTGCCAGCGTAACTATCTCCGGGCTTGTACCCGGGACTTACAACGTAACCGAGCTACAGAAAACAGGCTGGCAATGCACCAACCCTGCTAGCGGACTCTTAGAAAAGATAATCATTCTTGCTGGCAAAACCACCGAGGTCTACTTTGGTAATAAGATTGAATGTTTCTAAGATTAACAACAATAAAATGAAGAGAACGTAATAAGTTCCAAACACACTGCTGAGGGTGCAGCACAGGACAATAGTGGCGAATGAAATTGATGACTGGAGGGATTTCTTCCAGTCATCAGTCTATATAGAAACAACAGTATTACCAGGTATACCAAGTAAATGAGTAACTCCTTAAGCAACTAACATCTTTATTAGAATTAATGTAGAATATCTGTAGTAAAACAATTGAGGATACTAGTTATAGATGCTAGCAAAGAGTAAGAAGCTAAGAGTTGCTATAGATAGCATGGGTGGTGACTATGCTCCTGAGGAGATAGTCAAGGGGGCGGTGATGGCTGCCAAAGAAGGAAAAACAGAGATTGTTCTTGTTGGCCCAGAAGATATACTTGGGAAAGAGCTGAGTAAATACGATACTTCACATCTTCCAATTACCCAGGTCAAAGCTGAAGAGGTCATTAAAGAAGGAGAGGCTCCTGCCTTTGCTATCTACCACAAACCAAATGCAACCATAAATGTCGCTATGGAATTAGTGAAATCGGGCACCGTTGATGCTATCCTAAGTGCTGGACCAACAGGGGCAGTAGCAGTAAGTGCTATGAAAACCCTGGGGCTAATGCCAGGAATTAATCGTCCCGTTATTTGTGCACCTTTTGTAGGACTTGCCCCTAATACAGTACTTGTTGACTGTGGTGCCAATGTTGATTGCAAACCACACCACCTTTTATCTTTTGCAGTTATTGGGTCTGTATATGCTAAGAAACTGTTTAACGTCAGCGATCCAAAAGTCGCTCTTCTAAGTGTCGGCGTTGAAGAGGGCAAGGGCACTATATTGATAAAAGAGACTTATACACTTCTTCAGAATAGTGGTTTGAATTTTATCGGCAATATCGAGGGCTATGATATCCTTGCCGAGAAGACTAATGTCATTGTTTGTGATGGGGTAATAGGTAATATACTAATGAAATTTTACGAAAGGATGGGCCACTATTTTGCCAGATGGCTAAGACATCAGGTAGATATTCTACCTCTGGCCGGATCGGTTATGAAAATACTTGATCAGGTAAGGTTGTTCAACAGAATAACCAGAAATGAACGGGATGGAGGAGCGTTGTTATGGGGAGTTAAGGGCATGGTCCATCTGTTACATGGTGATAGCCAGGCAAAACAGATAAATCAAGCTATAAGAAGAACAGCAGAACTTGTTAATCTAGATGTAGTTAACTTTCTGGAAACTGAACTCGCTGCGATGAACAACACTGAACAGCTCGATTACCAATGAGACAATCAGGCTGATAGGCACGATTTTAAGTTCTGATAGTCACTAATTGCTATACAGATATTGTCATACCTTCATAGCCTAGTCCAATATCAGCATTTAATTCGATAGCCACCTTGTCAATTTCTTCTTTTATTTGTTGTTCATAAGGAAGTGCTCTATGAATAACAATCACTCTTGGCAAATATCCTTTGAGTTGTCTAAATTGACTAAGTTCTTCCTTGAGCGACTGAGGAGATAGATGTCCTCGCATGGCAAGTTCTTCAGTGAATTTGCTTGGTGCTGTAGCCTCAATAATAATCAACTCAGGATTGATATAAGACCAACACTCACTTAATCCTGGTCCTGTGTCACCTGTGTAGAATAAGCTGCCTCCTGCTGATGAAGTAACCAGGTAACCGACACTTGGCACACTATGATTAACTGGCAAGGGTAAGACCCCATATCCAGCTATAAGCTCCTTTTTATAAGGTTCTATTGTACAAATCTTAAAAGGAGGTTTTTCCTCCACTGGCGATATAGGCTGAGGACACATAGCACCCTTCAAGATCATGGTGGGTTTTTTAAGTAAATCAACATATATCCTGCCATCAAGCAAACAAGGAACAATAATATCGAAGGTTTGTGGTAGTGCATGGATTGTTATCTGCCCTTGCCAAAGGATAACATTAAAGCCTAACGTGGGTAGATCTCGAGTATGGTCAAGATGATGATGAGTGAGCAATACAGCTCTAATTTCCTGTTGCTGGGACAATGTCAGTGAAGAAGCTAACCCTCCTGCATCGATAACCAGGCGGCTATCAATAAGTAAAGAAGTGGGATGTGCGTTTTTACTTTCAAGATCATGAGCCCCCAGGATGTTCAGTTCCATTTTATTGGTTGATTTATGACCTGCCCAGTTGCGCCAGAGAATTTACGCAATTCAGTTAGTTTCTCTGCCATGATTCGATGTCCCTTCTCTGTTAGCTGGTAGTAGCGTCTCTTTTGTTTCTTAGCTACCTGCTGCCACGTACTTAGCACAAGACCATTCTTCTCTAAACGACGTAAGGCTGAATAAACTGTACTCCCTGTGAGTTTGAAATAACCATTGCTTCTCTGGTCCAACTCTTTAGCAATTCGATACCCATGCATAGGCAGATCACTAATGATGAAAAGCATCAATGGTTCAACAACCCCACCCAATAATTGTTGTAGATATGTATGAGACATCTTAAATTAAGTCTAACATTATTGATACATTGTGTCACTTGCTTGTGCTTTCAGATACTTGAATAGTATATGGATTTATTAAAATCATATTTATTCTGGGGAAAAATATATAGTTTCTAGCATGGTATACTAATAAAGTATAAAAATGGGCAGGAAACTTTCGTATCTAATTATAATACTCTTATTATTAAGCCAGATATTGGGTTCATCTGGTTGCCTCCTCTATTTGCCGTTACTCCCTTCACCAGATACTTCTTCCCAAAGCATAGATACCACCAGTAGTACAAGTGAATTTTTAGACCCTTCCTGGACTATTCCAGCAACAGATGGCAGTTCTCAACTCCTGCCTGATATCGCTAGTGTTGTCCGCCAGGTAATGCCTTCTGTTGTCTCTGTCACTACTGAGATGACAGTCAGGGATATTTTTCAGAGAGAATATACTCAGTCTGGAGCAGGCTCAGGAGTGATAATTGATGATATAGGATATATAATCACCAATAATCATGTTGTCTCAGGAGCAGAAAAGGTTCATGTAGAGTTAGCAGATGGTCGTGTTATATCTGCCGACATAGTAGGTGCAGATGCTCTGACCGATCTGGCTGTTCTTAAAATAGAGGCAACAGGGTTATCTCATGCCATACTTGGAGATTCATCTCGACTTTCAGTAGGTGATTGGACAGTAGCGATTGGTAATGCTTTAGGTGAAGGTATTTCTGCCACTCAGGGAATTATTAGCCGTCTTAATGTTTCGCTGGCTATCAAGGGAAATTCCATTTCGGATTTGATACAGACAACAGCAGCTATAAATCCAGGAAACAGTGGGGGACCTTTGCTGAATATGGCTGGCAATGTTGTAGGTATAACCAGCATAAAACTGGCCAGTATTGATGTGGAAAGCGTAGGCTATGCTATCAGTATTAATAGTGCTGAACCAGTGATTACATCGCTGATTCAGCAAGGCTATGTAATCCGTCCCTGGCTGGGAGTAGCTTTGTACACAGTTGATCCTTATGTAGCAGCGCAATATGACCTAGCAGTTGACGAAGGAGTATACATTGGAGAGGTAATAGCAAATAGTCCGGCAGCTATTGCAGGATTGAAAAAAGGCGATGTAATTACCGACTTTAATGATAATAAAATTAAAAATAACGACGATCTTTTTCAGTCTATAAATGATTGTGAGATCGGGCAACGGGTACAAATAATATTTGTGAGAAACGAGGAAATCAACAAGGTGGTTTGGGCACAGCTAGCAGAGAGCCCTCCTCCATGGGATTGATTTAGTTAGCTTTACAAACTGCCAGCAAGACATCTTCGCCAGAGATTCGATGCTTTTCTTGATATGATTGACTTGGGGGACAATTCTCAATTAGTTGCAATGACAATGTTTCTCGTTTAATGTAGTCGCTAAAGTTTACTAATACTTTAGTGATTAATTTATCTGCCTGATAATAGCTGATGATGTGGTCAGTTATATCAAAATTAGCCGCCTTCCGCATGTTTTGAAGGCGACGCACAACTTCTCGACTCACCCCTTCCGCCAACAGTTCATCTGATATTACAATATCAATTGCTACCCAATTATCGCCATCATTCGCCAAGCTATAGCCAGATGTATTCGGTCCCGCTTCTTCCGCCACTAATTCGATTTCCTTTACATTGACCTCTTCTTTTATCTCCCGTGAGAGTCGTTCTAAAGCATCTCTCTCTGTTTTAGAAGTTGCTTTAACTAAAAGTCGAGCTAACGGTTGCCGTACCTTAATGCCAGCTTTAGCTCGAGCTGCACGGCCAAGGCTGGAAACTTTTATAGCAAGTTCCACGTCAGTATTAAGCTGCCTATTTATCAATTTTTCATCAGCTATGGGGAAATCTGTTAAATGCACGCTCTCCGGTGCGCTAGTATCCCAGGAACGTACCATATTTTGATATATTTCCTCTGCTATAAAAGGAACTAACGGAGCTAAAAGTCTGCAAAGGCTGACCAGACACTGGTATAAGGTAAAATAGGCGGCCTGTTTATCATTATCATTTTCGCTTTTCCAAAAGCGGCGACGATTCCTCCTCACATAGTAATTGGAGAGATTATCAATGAAAGTCTGTATATAGCGTGTCGCTGATGTAGGATCATAATTATCCAGCGAAGTGGTTACTTCACTAAAGAGTATGTTAAGTTCCGAAATAATCCAGTTATCCAGAACACTATAGGACCCTTTAGTTGGTTCGCTGGGTACAATATTGTCAATATTTGCATAGAGAGTGAAAAAGGAATAAGTATTCCACAATGTTAACAGAACCTTCCGCATAGTCTCTTGTACCATCTGAGCAGAGAAACGATGAGTGTTTTCGCCTGGAACTGCTGCTAATAAATGCCAACGGATAGCATCGGCACCATACCTGTCTATCACTTTCCAGGGGTCAATGACATTCCCTTTTGACTTGCTCATTTTTTCCCCTCGCTCATCTACCACATGACCAAGGCAAATAACATTCTTAAAACATGGTTGGTTAAATAGTAGTGTAGATAAAGCATGTAAACTATAAAACCAGCCCCTTGTCTGATCAATTGCCTCACAAATAAAGTCAGCAGGATAGTTGCACTTGAATTCTTTTTCATTTTCGAAAGGATAGTGCCATTGAGCTATCGGCATAGCTCCTGAATCAAACCAACAATCAATTACTTCAGGCACTCGCCACATAACCGCACCACATTCAGAACATGAAACTGGAATTTCATCAACATATGGTCTATGAAGATCTTTAAGTTGTTCAGGGTCTCTAATTTGTTTACCTTCAAGAAAGGTACTTTCAAATTTTCCAGGTATGGCTTCCTTCAATTTCTTATATCCTGCTTGCAACTCTTCCCTGCTTCCTATACATTGGGTATGATTACAATTTTGGCAACGCCATACAGGGAGTGGCGTACCCCAATAGCGCTCTCGAGAAAAAGCCCAATCAACGTTGTTTTTCAACCAGTCGCCAAAGCGACCATACTTAATGTGATTTGGATACCAGTTGATCTTAGCGTTGCCGGAGATAAGTGCATCCTTTACTGCTGTTGTTCGAATATACCATGCTAGTTTGGCATAATAGATAAGAGGAGAGTCACATCGCCAACAGAAAGGATAGGTATGGGTAATTTTACCACTCCTGTAAAGCAACCCGCGTGATTTAAGGTCAGCGAGTATAAGTGTGTCAGCATCCTTAACAAATTTTCCAGCAAATGGATAACTGCCCGTAACTCGACCCTCAAGATCCACAGGTTGGACAAAATCCAGCCCTTTATTCATACCAGTTTCAAAATCAACCTCTCCAAAGGCAGGTGCAACGTGAACAATGCCCGTTCCTTCATCCATAGAAACGAAATCCGCACCAATTACTGGATAATCCAGGTTATCTCTTACCTGTTGCGTATTTAGCGAAGGCAGGCTAATACGTGACATATTAAAATCATGCGGGTTAAAAAGGGGCTCATAACGAAGACCAATAATATCTGCACCTGATACATTACCCAACTCTGTGTATTCTTCAAGATCAATTTTGTTGACAAGTTGTGTAGCAACAATTATATAATCGCCTTCCCCTTTCATGATGCTGTACTTGTCACTGGCAGATACAGCCAGTGCAGTGTTCCCTGGTAGGGTCCACGGTGTCGTTGTCCAGGCAAGTAAATATAGAGATTTATTCTCCATTGATTCATCAGATATATATTTTTTTTAATTTGTATAAGCTAAAGACATTTGATTACTTAGTTTAAATTTTATATATTCTGACGTGTGTTCAGTTTCTTCGCGTTTACCCACGGCTAGTTCATTAGTGCTAATGGAGGTCCCTCTCCTGGGGC
>JAUVYX010000136.1 GCA_030602865.1 Dehalococcoidia bacterium
GGAAGGGTAAGTTACTGATTCTAGCTGATGGGTCTATCATGAAAACCTTACCATTATAAATACCAATACAGGCTAGCCCATCAATTACAACAGGTGTCCCATAAATACTTACCGGCGCAGATGAACCACTGCATGACCAACCTGTAGAAGGTATTATCGGACTATATGCCCATTCTCCATCTGTAGAAGGGAACTCTTCGCCAGCTACTCGAGATGCCGGATTAACTGCCACAATTCTGCCATCTGTAGTTCCGATGTATAGAATGCCTTCATGGCAGTTCACGCCGGAGTATCCAATAGGGTCTCGTTGTACTCCAGTACAACCAGTAGATAACACTAAAAAACTCATTATACTAATAAGAATTGCAATTCTAACTATTTTAATTTTCATGTTCTTTGCCTTGATAATACCTTAAGGAACTGGATCATATCCTCCTTTTGAGAAAGGATGACAATGAACCAATCTTTTCAATGTCATCCAACTGCCCTTTAGAAATCCATATTGCGTAATTGCTTCACAAGCATAATCAGAGCAAGTAGGCTGGAAGCGGCAGTAATGAGGAATAACCGCTGAAATTGTCATCTGGTATAACTTAATTAGAATTTGTGCCAGTCGTTTCACTATTTTTAAACAGTAATCCTGCTCTAATCAATAAATGCATCAGCACATTTCTCAATTGATAATACCTTGCAGTGCTCGCTTCTCGACGTGCGATAAGGACTATGTCCCATCCTGGAGAGATCGTCTGCAACCGACACATCTCTCTAAACCGTCGCTTCACTCGATTACGTACAACTGCTTTTCCTACAGCTTTGCTCACTGAAAAACCATACCGACTATAATTAAATCCATTCGGCATAATTTTCATCACAATCAATCGGCTTACGTATACATTCCCCTCTCGATAAACCGCCGAATACTGATCCTTCTTGGTTAATAACCACGGATCATTCATAAGCGCTATTAAACGCTCAGTTTCCAGCGTCCTTTGAGTCGTCTGGCTCTAAGTATTCGTCTTCCTCCACGAGTACTCAATCTTGCCCGAAAGCCAAGTTTTCGCTTGCGTGAAACCCTTTTTGGTTGATAAGTTCTTTTCGGCATAGTTGTTCTCTCAAACCCTCTGTTGGCGTATGCCAACACCACCTGATTCCCAGATATGGCTTGGTGCATAAGGTAATAAAGCTAAAAACCGCGCCCTCTTTATGGCTGCTGCCAATTGCCGTTGGTGCTTCGCACAAGCCCTAGTTTTGCGCCGTGACCCTATCTTCCCACGGTTGGTGACACAACGAGATAAAATAGCAACATCTTTATAATCGATGACTATTTTCTCAACACAGAACGGACAAGCAGGTGGAGTAGGAGGATAGCGCCTCGTTTTCTTAGGTCGTCTATAGCTAATCAATTTTCACTTCCTTCTTCTTTTTGGTCAAAAGGTAAATCATCAGGTTCAAGCTCTCCTGTATCTGGCAGAGAAACTACCCCTGACTTACCCAAGAAAAGCACAAGGTTTGCTACTATCTCAACCGCGAAGTGCTTCTGTCCGTCTTTCCCATCCCAATTCCGTGTTTGTAAACGACCCTCCACATAAACCTGACGGCCTTTAGCTAAATACTGGTTACATCTCTCTGCCTGTTTTTGCCAGACAACCACATTAAACCACTCAGTTTCTTCTTTCGGTTCTCCATTTGTACTGGTATAACGACGACTGGTGGCAACACTAAAAGAGGTAACAGGACTGCCACTTGGGGTATATCGCATTTCGGGGTCTTTACCAAGGTTGCCAATAATGATGATTTTATTTAAACTCGCCATCTATTTACTCTTTTTAGTTATTAGAGATCGAATTATTTCTTCTAAACCCTTGATATCATCATCCAGTTCTTTAACAAACCCAGGCTCCAGTTTAAATTGTGCTAAGACGTATTCACCCTCAACAAATCCTTTTATCGGATAAGCTAACCTTTTCTTCCCCAATTGTTTTGTTTCTTCTACAGTTCCCTCTTTATCAATGATCAACTGGCTCAGCTTATCTATGACTTTAGATTTTTCCTCTTCTTCAATCCCTGGATTAACTATAACTACTATTTCGTAATCGCTCATTTATATTACACCTGTATCGAATTTGACGTATTATATCATGATAAGAGCTATAATTTAAACGGCGCTAGTAAAGTCGTATAAAATCTTACTGGATGAGTAGTAATAATGGTTAATTTTTCATGAAGCGTCTTCCGATACATCCACTGTTGAAAGCTAATTTCACCGAAAACCCAAAAATGGCCCTGTATGGAGGTGAAGATTACGAGCTCCTCTTCACTGCCAATAAAGAAATTATTAAAAGGCTTAAACGAGTTCTCGATTGCCCCATTACTGTAATTGGTGATATAGTGGAAGTAGGACTTTCAACTCAGGTAGTCCTGATAGATAACAAAGGAAGAATTACCCCATGTGAAGGGAATGGCTGGGATCATTTCAGAGATGTCCATCTTGCACATAAAATCACATAGCCCTGAACAAACTCAACTACTTGGGAAGCGCCTAGGTGAGATAGTTCTAGAAGGGGATGTTTTACTTCTAGAAGGGGAACTGGGAACTGGCAAAACTTGTCTTGTTCAAGGCATTGCTCATGGACTTGGGATAAAACAGTATACATTCAGCCCTTCTTTCGTACTTATAAGGGAGTATTACGGGAGACTCCCTCTATACCATATAGATCTCTACCGTCTAAACAATGTAGAGGAAATTGATGAGCTAGGATTAGAAGAATATCTATATGGCAATGGTATTTGTGTAATCGAATGGGCCAAGAAAGGATTATCTGTACTACCTCGTGACTATCTGCTCATTGAGCTAAATTATGTCTCAACCTACGAGACAAAGCGCAGTATCAGCCTTTATCCCAGGGGCAAACGCTATTTGGATTTAATTCAGCAGCTCACGCCAATTATAAATGGAGAGCAAATATGGAATTAGCACTGGATACTTCTTCTAAGAGCAATAGTATTGCTATATCCAGAGAAGGTGAAATTCTGAACGAAATGGCGTGGCAGTCCAGTCATAATGAAACAGTAGAATTAATACCAAATTTAGTTCACCTGCTAAAGCAGAGCCGAGTAGAAGCTGACTTGCTCCAAACCATATTTGTGGCTATAGGCCCTGGAAAATTCAACAGTTTAAGAGTCGGTTTGGGCATAACTAAAGGTTTGTCTTTTTCACTTGATATTCCTCTTATTAGTATAAGCACACTAAATGTGATGGCTTATCCATTCGCCGATACTAAATTACAGATATGCCCAATCCAACAAGCCAGTCACAATATAATTGCTACAGCCATTTACCAACAAAGCAATACTTGGCATTGTATAAGACCAGCCTATCTTACCACTCTTGAACTTCTCTACCAGCAAGTGGAGCAACAAACACTTTTTTGTGGTGAAATCGATGGCGAAATGGCAAACAAAATAGAGGAGCATCTGGGCCATCTTGCTGTAATACCCAAGATTCCCGAGATTTCTCATGCAGCTTCATTGGCCGCACTGGGATGGAGACGATTCATCGATGGAAAGCAAGATAATATAGCTACCTTACAACCTTTATACCTTCGTTCTCCTCACATAAATGAACCTCGAAAGAAAAATATGCCCGCTGACCAACGCCAAGTTCATAAGGTAAATCCTAAAAACAGCACCTTTCCCTAAGAAGAATGAATGTCCTGACATTCTATATAAATAAAATGCAAACTTAAGATGAGAACACAGGATATAATGGCTGGTAGATCAGAAGATTGGAGCCTTTGTTTTGCTTGTGGCGAAGACAACCCCATAGGCTTGAAATTAAACTTTTCCTATGATGGGAAACAGGTCAAAGCAAAGTTTATACCTGGTAAATATCACCAGGGTTGGAAAAACATAATTCATGGCGGCATTCTGTACACTCTTCTGG
>JAUVYX010000231.1 GCA_030602865.1 Dehalococcoidia bacterium
ACAGCCATGCAAGCCCTGGAACAAAATCGGGAGGTATTTGCCATCCCAGGTAGCATCCTCTCAGCCACCAGCCGGGGGACCAACGAATTAATACAACAGGGAGCTAAACTGGTCTCCAATTTCAACGATATCCTGGAGGAATTAAATCTTGCTGCAGCAGCTCCGCAACAACTCAGCATCAAGGAATTTATAGCATCAAATGAAAATGAAAACGCAATACTAAAACAGCTTGGCGCTGAGCCAATACACGTAGACGAAATATGCCGTCGGAGTGGCCTCAGCATGGCCGAAGTGGGGAGCACGTTGGCCATGCTGGAATTGAAAGGAGCAGCCAGGCAAATAGGGAACATGAATTACACACTGGCACAAGAAATGAGGATAAAATAATTTATGGCAAATAAACTTGTTATTGTCGAATCTCCAGCCAAGGCTCGAACATTGAACAGGATACTGGGACGCAGTTACAGCGTTAAGGCTTCACTGGGACACGTGCGAGACCTGCCTAAATCTTCACTGGGAGTGGATGTAGATGATAATTTCACGCCCAAGTATGTAATACCACTTAAAAAGAGAAAAGTCGTCAAAGAACTCAAAGACGCAATGGGGAAAGCCACAACTATTTACCTGGCTACTGACCCTGACCGTGAAGGAGAGGCTATTTCCTGGCACCTGATACAAGCTGCAAAGCTGGATAAGGATAAAGATAAGAAAACAGTATACAGGGTTGTCTTCCACGAGATAACCAAGGAGGCAGTGGAAGCGGCCTTTAAGCATCCTGGCTCCATAGATGAGCACATGGTCAGCGCACAACAGACAAGACGGATACTGGACAGGCTGGTGGGCTACAAACTAAGCCCACTGCTCTGGAGAAAAGTACAGCGAGGCCTCTCTGCCGGTAGAGTCCAATCGGTAGCCGTCAGAATTGTGGTAGATCGAGAGCAAGAAATCCAGGGCTTCAATCCGGAGGAGTACTGGATAATCGAAGTAGAACTGGCTCCAGCCAAAGAAAAAGACAGTACATTCAGAGCTAAAGTAACAGGCACCGGTAGCAAAACAAAACTGGTTATCAATAATGAGCAAAAAGCGGCTGAAGTGACTGCTGACCTGAAACAGGCCAAATACTCAGTACTATCTGTAAAAGCAAAACAGGCATCTCGTAATCCGGCACCACCATTCATAACCAGTACCATGCAACAGGAGGCATCGAGAAAACTACATTTCCCTGCCAAGCGTACCATGGCTATTGCACAGCAGCTTTACGAGGGGCTTCAGTTGGGCAAGGAAGGCTCAGTCGGACTAATAACCTATATGCGTACAGATTCAACCCACATAGCTGCAACGGCCATGACAGAATTAAGAGACTTCATCAAAGAGAAGTATGGAAAAGAATTTCTGCCACAAAAAGCACGATATTTTAGCAAGAAAACAAAATGGGCACAGGAAGCTCATGAGGCAATCAGGCCTACCAGCATATACCGCGACCCAGAGCAATTAAAACCATTCCTCAAACCTGAACAGTTTAGACTCTACGACCTTGTCTGGAAACGCTGTGTCGCCAGCCAGATGTCAGCAGCAATATTTGATAACACCACTATAAACATCACGGCAGAAGTTAGAGCGAAAAAACCATATATACTTATGGTAGCCAGCTCCAATCTCAGTTTTCCCGGTTTCATTAAAGTTTATAGCGAAGGTAAGGACGAAGATGATGATGAAAATGTTGTCCGTCTACCAGCATTGCAAGCCGGTGACAAGCTTGATTACCTGAACCTTTCCTCCAACCAGCGTTTTACTCAATCATCTCCACGCTATACTGAGGCAACACTTATCAAAGCACTGGAACAGAAGGGAATCGGACGTCCCAGTACATATGCACCCATTTTATCTGTTATCCAAGATAGAGACTACGTATATAAAAAAGAAGGCAAATTCCATCCCGATGAATTAGGAACAATAGTCACCAAGATGCTGGTTGAACATTTCCCTCAAATAGTAGATACGGATTTTACCGCCAAGATGGAGCAGAACCTGGATGAGATAGCTCAGGGGAAACGTTCTGATACCTCTGTATTAGCTGACTTCTATTCTCCATTTGAAGAGTTGCTGCAAAAGGCCTCCACTAATATAAGTAAGGTAGACATGAGTAAACCCAGTGATGAAATTTGTGACAATTGCGGCAAACCTATGCTGATAAAGGTAGGCCGTTTTGGCAAATTCCTGGCATGCAGTGGCTACCCAGATTGTAAAACAACGAAACCTTACTATGTGAAGACTGGAGTCAACTGCCCTGAGACTGGTTGCGATGGTGAGTTAGTAGAGAGAGTTAACAAAAAGAAACAAGTATTTTATGGTTGCAGTAATTATCCGAAATGTCATTTTGCCACCAGCTATAAACCTTTGCCTAAATCCTGCCCCGAATGTGGAAAGCTGCTTCTGCAGGATAAAAAGGGACAGGTAAAATGTTACAGTTGTACATTCAAAACAACGTTGGTCAAGCTGGAACAAACAGACCAGGAAAGTAAAGCAGTCGCATGAGGCATCCCTGCGTTCCAACACTGAAATGTGCTATTGGAAAAGTGAACCGTGGGTAGTAGTAGGTTACAGGGATTACGTACGCTGATTTCGGAGAAGGGTATTGACTCCTTCCTGGTATCACAGCAGGAAAACCGCCACTATTTATCAGGCTTTACTGGCTCTGCAGGATGGTTATTCATATCGCAAAAACAAGCGATTTTAACAACCGATTTTCGCTATACAGAGCAGGCAAGACGAGAAAGCCAGAATTTCGAGATAGTGCAAACTAAGGGAGAAACAGCCGTTTG
>JAUVYX010000163.1 GCA_030602865.1 Dehalococcoidia bacterium
AGCTCAACCAGCGTGGTGAGGGTGCCGAAGGGAAGGATGGGGAAGAGTTTCGGCTGAACGTGGTCAACGCTATATGGGGGCAGAGGGACTACAAATTCCTGCCGGGATTTCTTGATGTGCTGGCGGAGAATTACGGCGCCGGACTGCGGCTTCTTGATTTTGCAAACCGCCCGGAGGAGTCACGTATCACCATAAATGACTGGGTCTATGATCAGACAGAGGAACGTATCGAGGACCTGGTTCCTGAGGGAGCTATTGATTCACTCACTCGACTGGTGCTTACCAACGCCATCTATTTCAATGCGGCATGGCAATCTCCTTTCGAAGAAAATGCCACCAGTGATGGCTCTTTCCACCTGCTTGATGGCAGCGATGTTACAGTGTCCATGATGAGGCAGACCAAGGGATTTGGCTATGCTGAAGGGGATGGTTATCAGGCTGTTGAGTTACCATATGATGGAAATGAGTTTTCAATGGTGATAATGCTTCCTGACTCGGGTCACTTCGAGGAATTCCAGAATTCTGTTGATGATGGACTGGTGAATGAGATTATTGCTGGTATGAGAGGGGAGCAGATTGCCCTGACCATGCCCAAGTTTGAGTTCGACTCCAGCTTCGGGTTGGTCGAAACACTGGCTGAAATGGGGATGCCTATAGCCTTTACTGGTGATGCTGACTTCTCCGGGATGACGGGTAACGACGACCTATTCATAGGAGACGTGATACACAAAGCATTCGTTTCTGTAGATGAATCAGGTACCGAGGCCGCTGCGGCCACGGCAGTTGTTATGCAGATGACGGCAATGCCACAGACTCCCCTGGAGGTCAGCATTGACCGTCCGTTTATTTTCCTAATCCGTGATATCGATACTGGCACTGTGCTGTTTGTTGGCCGTGTGCTTGACCTGTCTCAATAATTTGCCTTTTCTTACCTCCTTGTTCTAAGGGGTGTATGTAGCGGTCGACCCACCGGTACTGCACCCCTCTTGCTATTACGAAACGCGTCCATGTTTTTTAGTCATTGTGAGTCAGCTTATGCTGCCGTGCCAATCTTAGGGTGGACAGCTGGATTACTTTTTAATTACGAAGGTTGAAAAGTATGTTGAAACTCCAAGATAATGTTGAGGGTGCGATATAGGGGGCTAATATATCGGAATCGAGGGCAGCCATTGAACCGAAGGCACTGTACGTGGTGGAAGAACAACGTACTGTTGGCAATGACTGGGTTGCCCCAGAAAACCTCAAAACCCTATCAAAAACAACAATCCCATGAGATAAGGAAGAACCACGTTCCTGCTGCAGATCACCCCTGGAGAAGATACAGCATCCAGGCTCAACCCCGTACCCAGGCATTACCTGTATGAGATCAGCAGAGGACATTTCTAATGAGTTAAAATGGAGGACATTTCTAAAGAGTCTTGACAATTCTTGACAAAAGGCCTTGACAATTCAGAGAATACCTATTAGCATGGTTATGGGGTCTTGTTATTGTCTTCTTTAGTGAGTCAGATAACTTGGGTGGGGGTTCTGATAGCAGTGATTAAACAAATCAGGGGTATCAGGAATATAGATGACCGGGTGGTGGGTTGTCTTTGACTTCTGCTATTTTTCTCTTTTTTATCTCCTTTATCTTTAACCCTTTTAATGGGGGAGGTGCCAATATATTCTCCCCCACTATACAAGGCATAATCTTTCCCCAGTGTTTAGAAAACAACCCTGCAAATACACAAAAGGGGAGATGCCTATGAAGAAGTAAATGGGTGGTTGTGGCGGATAAAAACTAAAAAAAGGAGGAATATTGGTATGGGATATTTAGAAATAGCTAACAGTCCGTGGATGTGGCTTGCTTGTGTCCCAGGTGTTGCCCTTGTTCTATTTCAGGCAACTCTATTTATGAGAATGGCATTCAAAAGGGGACGGGAGATGGGGATGGAAAGGTCCATATTGACGACTGGTTTTAAAGTTGGATTAATCTCGGCGATCGGGCCGGCCTTTGCTATTCTTATTGGTATGATGGCATTGATTGTTAATGTAGGAGCTCCCTTTGCCTGGCTACGTCTATCGTACATTGGCTCAATTATGTATGAATTAATGGGTGCCAACTTTGGAGCCATGGCAGTAGGAACGGAATTAGGTGCCGCAGACTTTGGCCAGCTTGCCTTCGCCAGCGCTGTCTGGTGCCAGACGTTAGGAGCACTGGGATGGCTTATTGTATGTGCCATAGTCACTCATAAGTTGGAGTTCGTCAGGATAAAAATGGCTGGTGGGAAGATGTTATTTCTCCCGATTCTAACTGCTGCTTGTATGATAGGGGCCTTTTCTTATCTGTCGTCAGCCCGCCTCATAAGAGGAGGTGGAAGCACTGTGGCAGTTCTAGTTGGGATGGTATGCATGATGCTATTTATCAAACTTTCTCGTAAATTACACCAAGCATGGTTGTTACATTGGTCGTTGGGTTTTTCAATGATTATTGGCATGTTTGTTGGTGCGGCGATCTTCCCATAAATGGGACCAGGGATGATTACTATGAGCATTGAGTTAGAAGCTATTAATAAGAAGGAGGAATAACAATGGGCGAAGAGGAAGTCTATAAACAAAAATTTCTTCCCGGAATTATTAAATTAGGAATAATAACTTTGTTGATAGGCGTATTGCTGAGTTTTTTCCCTGCTTTGTATTTGTATACTCAGGGAATAATACCAGCAGGCCATCAAATTGCAGCTGGTTTCGGGCTTATTTTTGCTGCCGTGGCTGCATTTTACTTTGTTGAACCTATTTCCTATTATCCTATTTTGGGAATTCCAGGCACCTATCTGTCTTTTCTAGCTGGAAACATCTCCAATATGAGGTTGCCTTGTGCCGCCGTGGCCCAAGAGTCAGCAGGAGTAACCGAAGGAACAAGTAGGGGGTCAATAGTTGCTACCATAGCAATAGCCGTTTCCATTATGGTAAATGTTACCATTTTACTTATTGGTGCATTGGGTGGTGCTGCGGTTATGAGCCATGCATCTCCAGCTGTCCTTCATGCCTTCGACTTCATTTTACCGGCTATTTTCGGTGCTATATTTGGACAGTTTGCCTTGAGAAACTATAAGCTGGCTGGAATTGCACTGGCTATAGGTATAATTTTTAATGTTGCCAAAGTGATACCGGGGTGGGGGGTTCTGTTAGTCTGTATATTTGGTACCGTGGGGATTAGCCGACTTATGTGGGAGAAGGGAATGCTTGGCCCCAAAGAATAAAGCTAAAGGAACGGATTATCCTCATCATAATCCTCGTTTCAACATTGATGAGGATAATCTGTCTCTAGGGGTAGAGATGCATGTTAAGTTGGCACTAGGTTTTTTAGGTAGCTAGAAAGATTAATCAATAAAGGGGGGAAGATGAATATAGAAGAGAATGCATTAAGTTATTTAAAAGCTAAAGAGGCTGAACTCACTGGATTAGCCAAAGACATTTGGGATCATCCTCAGCTTGGGTTACAGGAGAGCTATGCTTCGGGGCTAATTTCAGGCCAGCTGGAGAAGGGGGGATTTTCAGTTAGGAGAGGGATTGCCCAGATGCCCACTGCCTTTATTGGCTC
>JAUVYX010000080.1 GCA_030602865.1 Dehalococcoidia bacterium
AGGGTCAGCCAAAAAATACCGTGGCTTAAATCAGCATTGCGTCCTGCCCGAGATAACCTAGACAAGGATTATCACCACGCCGACTCCTCGACCCGCCACAGTGGCTATGGCTGCACCGGCAACTCCCAGTTCAGGCGCTGGTCCTAGTCCGAAGATAAGTATTGGGTCGAGAACGATATTGGTAACGGCCGATGCAATCATGGCCGCACCTGCCAACATCGGGCTGCCCTCTGCCCTTACTATGTTCCCCATGACCAGGCCAATGGACATCACCACTGCAAAAGTGGCAAGAATGGACATGTATTCAGTTGCCAGTGGCAGGACAGACTCAGCAGCGCCAAAGAGGCGCAGCAATCTTTCCATATTGGGCAGACAGACTGCAGCCATGAGAAGACCTATTAAAATAGCCAGCCCCATAGCAGTGCCAGCAGCCCTATCCACTTCCTCATGCTCGCCTGCACCAAAACAGCGCGAGATAAAAGATGTGGCTCCCATCGCCGCTCCCATAACAATTGCCATGAATATCAGCATCAACGGAAAGGCAACCGCCAGGGCGCCAAGTGCATCGGGACCAAGACGACCTACGAAGATGGCATCAACCAGGTTATAACTGGCTGCCACCACCATGGAAATGATGGCTGGTCCTGAAAAACGGGCTAGCAACCTCCAGACGGGGGCTTTGCCCATCATTTCAGTTCTACGAGCAGCTCTGCCCTTTTCCCCCTGCGGTGGCAAGGCACCTTTATTCAATCGTTCTTTACCTTTTCGTCCTGACTCATGTCACCTCAATATTTTCTTTTCTATTTTTCTTAGCTTTTTGACTCATCCTCAACAATTCGTTATCATCCCCTCGTTTTTATGATTTATCCCCATGTTTTAGCGTTCCATCCCCCTGATTTGATGTCTCCATTCCCCTTTATTAGCATTCAGTCCTTGCGTCATGATTTGTCACTACGCCTTTAGCTTGTTTAACAGGAAAGCCACATTCTTGCCGAAGTTCCATGCCGTGCGCATCCCCTCTTCATCTTTCTCCACCTCACCCTTATTTCGCGCAACGGCAACATTCCAGTAAGTAGAACCAGGGATAAAGAAGCCCAGTATGTTAAACCAGAAGTTTATCTGCGCAAAAGTAAAGCCCTTCCCTGCCCTGCGGGCAACCACCATGGCACCACCCACCTTCCCTGAAAACACCCTGTCGTTGTGATAGGCAATATAGCCAGCCCTTTCCATCAACGCCTTCATAATAGCTGTCGCCGAGCCGAAATACACGGGCGATGCCAGTATTACAGCATCGGCTGCTTTCATCTTGCGGTATATAGGCAGCAAATCATCCTTTCTTGGACAAGTCTCCCCCGTAGTACAAGCCATGCAGGCATTGCAAGGCCTTATGTCAAGTCCTGCCAGGCTTACCATCTCTGTCTCTATCCCTTCTTCTGCAATTGCTTTCAATGCTTGCCCAGTAAACACCTCGGTATTTCCGCCCTTCCGCGGACTGCCTACAATCGCTATTGCCTTCATTTATTCTCTCCTCCTTATCAATAAAGAAAGTCAAACCAGGAGTCTCCCGCCAGGTATTGTAATCAGCTTTGCTTCATCAACTATGGCCTCCCTGCTAAGCATGTATGCTATCCACATCCTGTTCCAGCGGAACTTGCAGGATTTCCAGCCATCCAGGCTTGCCGCGGGCTTCACAGATATTCCACATCACAATGATGCCTAACACAATATTCACTATGGGAATGAAGAAGAGGAAAATCCACCACCAGGGCTTACCAGCTATCTGACAAGCTAATATTATATTGGCGATTGGAATCCATGCCATCCAGGGGTTCTCTGTATTCGTTTTCTTGGCTATAATGTAGAGACAGAGCGCTACCCAAACGTAGCATCCAATAGATACCAGTGCCCACACTCCGGAAAAGAGCATGCCAATGCTAAATAGCCGCCAAGGCATTACTAAATCCATAATATCCATGTCTCACCTCCTTAAAATTTATTATATTCTAATCACAAGAAATCAACAATAGCCTCCGCATAGCCAGCACACAATTTCAGCAGTTTTCAGCAGCGTCTGGGACCTTTCAGTCACCACTATTACCTCGATATCGTTATAAGTCTGCTCATGGATGCTATCGAGTAACTCAGTGATATCCTGAAACCTGTCCATAGTATAAGAGGAGATGATTATAGATATCTTCGGTAGTTTTCCCATTGCTGATATTTTATCCTTCCAATGCTCCCTTTATCGCTTTCCTGACCGCCTCGTCTGAGCTTAACTCTGGTTCCCATCCAATATCTTTCATCCTGGTATTATCATACCTCACTTGCGTCACATCACCACGCCATCCACGACTGCCACCAGTATACTTGAACTTCACATCAGCTATACCCATGGCTTCAACCACCATATCGGCAATGGAAGCAACGTTAGTGGAAGAATTCGTGCCAAGATTGAGTATATTAACCTGTTCACAGGAATGCTCAAGGCCAAAGAGAAGGCCTTCTATACATTCATCCACATAAATATAAGGTTTCTGTTGCCTGCCATCACCCAGTATTTCCAGCTCTTTGGGGTTTCGTTTCAGCTTGTTGATAAAATCAAGGATAACACCATGCCCTGACCTTGTATCTTAAATAACATGATAGAATGCCAACCGGAGTCTGGGTATGGCAGATCGATTGACCTTGGGTACAGCAAGACCGTGGGGCAGCGTGGTCGTCATACCCGAATCTCCAATAAAGCCCGAACAGTTGCCAGGGTTAATCAAACCCGCATGATGCAAGGAAGGGCTAAGAAGGAGAAAAAACTAATGACAGAAGAAGAGGTATGTGTTGGAGTGGATATTGCCAAGGGTACCCTGGATATAGCAGTCAGCAATCTCAGTGAAGTAAGGCAATTCAATAATGATCGTACAGGTATTAGCGGTGCAGTCCGCTACATTGCTAGATTTAAATCTAGCAGAATAATTCTTGAAGCGACCGGCACTTATGGGGTGCCCTTAGCGGCGTCACTTCAGTCCAAATGCTTGCCAGTGATCGTTGTTAATCCTCGACAGGTGCGTGATTTCGCTCGGGCGACCGGCGTTCTGGCCAAGACCGATAGAATTGATGCCAGAATACTTGCTCTCTTTGGATTGCAGATAAAACCAGAACTGAGGCCATTGCCAAATAAGCAGGCTCGTGAGATGAAGAGCCTGTTAACGCGCCGCCGTCAACTTATCGAGATGCTTACTTCAGAACGTAATCAATTTCTTCAAGCCGATGAAGGTGTGCGTCCAGGTATTGAGATCCATATCAACTGGCTAGAGGAAGCGATATCTACTATCAATGATACTTTGGACAGTCAAATTCGTAGCAGTTCTGTTTGGATGGAGAAGGACCATCTCCTTAAAAGCGTCCCTGGGATTGGGAAGGTGGTAGCAACCACTCTCCTGATTGAATTACCTGAACTGGGGCAGCTTAACCGACGTAAGATTGCCGCTCTGGCTGGAGTGGCACCTCTTAATCGCGACAGTGGTACGATGCAAGGGAAACGAACGGTATGGGGTGGCCGGGCCAAGCTAAGAGCCGTCCTATACATGGCGGCACTGGTAGCAACAAAGTACAACCCCGTCATCGCCACTTTTTACCAACGTCTTTTAGAGGCTGGCAAGGTCAAGAAAGCAGCACTGGTAGCTTGCATGCGTAAACTTTTAACCATCATAAATGCCATGATGCGGACTATGACACTTTGGGATCCTGAACTCAGCAATTATTTTGCTGCGGAGGCTAAATGAAGACAGTTGCTGCCCCCAACAACATTAGCAAAGCGAAAAATCCATGCCTGCATATCAAACATATGGCAGAAAGCAGAGATAAACCCTTCGCTGGCAAGTTTAGCAGCTCCATAAAAAGATATCGGTAGCAATGGACCATAATCCTCAGCTATAGCCATGCTACCTGCTTCGCCATAAACGGTGGAACTGGAGGCAAAGACAATCTTACTGATATGGTTCAGCCGCATAGCCTCCAGTACATTATATGTGCTTAGCGTTCCCTGTTGTAAATCGAGGCTGGTATTGGTAATCCCTGCCCTTACGTCCGGATTGGCAGCCAGGTGAAAGACAATATCATGGTTGGCAATAGTTTTATTCAAGGTATCAAAATCATGCAAGTCAGCCTTGATGAAATGTAAATTCTCTCTATCGAGATGCTGCTGGATAGACTCCTTCCTGCCCGTGCTGAGATTGTCATAGACAGTTAGCTTATCCGATCCAATCAGCCGATCAACCAGGTGGCTACCGATAAAGCCAGCACCACCAGTGATGAAGCACTTACTCATCAGCGAAACTTTCCTGCTATTAATTTCCAGCCTATTCTTAAACCAGCCTTCATGGAGTTAAGCTTGCTTGGGGTATTACGGCGACGGTAGTATATTGGAATCTCCCCTATTCGATAGCCCTTCTTAACCACCTGCACAAACAGGTCCGCTTCAAGGTTGAAACCATCAGCAGTAAGACGTAGCTTCGATAAAACCTCACCCCTGAAACCCCAGTAACCAGTGCACAGGTCGCTTATTTTACGAAAATACAGTACCCTCGCCATAAAGGTAAGCAGATGGTTTCCTACTATATTCATTCGACTGATTGATCCCTTTGCCCTACTTCCTTTCAGCCTGGAGCCAATCACCACATCGTAGTCACCTAGCAACACATCCAGCATATCCGGGATAAAATTGCCCGGATAAGTATAATCAGCATCAAGCATGAACACGAAATCAGCACGGGACTGTTTAAAGCCAGTCCTCATCGCACATCCTTTACCTCTTCTGGTTTCGGTAATAACCTCAGCACCATTATCCCTGGCAAGCTGTGCGGTCATATCAGTGCTGTTATTATCAACAACCAGTATCTTTACCGAATAGCCTCTTCCCTCCAGCTTTGCCTTAGGAATCTCAGCAATCACTTTGCCGATGTTTTTCTCTTCATTGAGGGCAGGGAGCACTATACATATTGTTTTACCAGACATATATCCTCCTTGTTAATGACCATGCTCTCAATCCTCAATTAACATCCAACCATAGATGTAGCGATAGCTCAGCCCCCGTGTCCTCCAGCACTAATTCGCCATCCTCATATAGCATAAATATCATCTCACCAGGAGTAAACTTGATTTCCTCCTCCAGCATTTCTCCAACATTCACATTAAAGATTTCCTCTTTAATGATGTTTCCCTGCTGCAGTATTTCCAGCCGATAGCTATGAGAATTCCAACTTTTGTTATCCAGGCTGACTTCTGCCGTTCCTTCAGCCTCATCCAGCGCAATATCGGCAAAGCAACCGCTGTCAAGAGAACTTCTAAAGTGATGACCCTGCTGCAACTTGGGAT
>JAUVYX010000208.1 GCA_030602865.1 Dehalococcoidia bacterium
GGAACATTAAGCAATCCAGAAATGTTTAATCCTCATTATTTCGTCAGAGAAAAAATCAAGTTTACCGCTTACAACAATGACCTTAGTAGCCATAAATTTTGGGTATTATGCGATGGTGTCCTGACAAGAAAAATAATTTAAAGAGATTAGCTATGCCTCTTAGCCAGATAGACTACGAAGAACAGGACTTGAGAACCAGAGCCTACGGCTCATCAATAGCATCGGCTCTCAGCGTGGTACTTGATACCCTCGGAGTTACCGCCCAGATCATAGAGATATGGGTCAAATCGAGCGGGGCAGCTATCTTCAATATCTATGGCTCTCAGGATGGGGTAGCTTATAGGCTCTGTGATACCAATAATAAGATTGAGCTAACGGCAGCGGGGCAAGACCATGATGTATTCTATAATGCTTATAGGTTCATCAAGGTAGTGACAACCGCCAAAAATGATAATGAAATAGAGATTGTCGCTCAGAGGTGAAAAATGCCAGGTAAAATTATAAGAGCTGGCACGTTTGTTGGTCTAACCGATACACCCGCCAACTACGCCGGACAGGCGGGAAAATATACAAAGGTCAATGCCGGTGAAACCGCACTGGAATTCGGAACTCCTAGTGCAGCAGTAGAACGTGGAGCATTGATTTATCTGGGTCTATAGGAAAATTAGATGGCAGGCACATTTACCATAAAAAGTCTGGCCGATGGCCAGTTGGGTGCCGCAAAGGCTGCCTTATATACGGTAGGAGCAAGCACACAAGCGATTATCAAAACTATAACCCTAGTCAACACTGATGGCTCGGCTCGAACTGTTAATTTGTATATCTGTGTGAGCGGAGGATCTTCCCGAAGGATTATATCAATGGATATGAGCTTGGCAACAAAGCATTGTTTTATATACGATGATGAGCTAACGCTGGAAGCCGCCGATAAAATTGAAGGCGATGCCGATGCGGCCAATGTGGTGGATTATACCATAAACGGCGTGGAGGAGACATAAAATGCCAGGATATGATGAACAAGGTAGATTACAAGTCCAGGCTTATATGACCAATGTAATTGAAGGCTATATCGAATTCAATTTCCCTGCAGGTTCCTGGAATTATCCTACTTCTAATCCCGCTCCGCTTGATAGAGATGTGGGAGTTAATGGTGATATTCTCAGGCACCTTTTCGATGACACAACCGAGGAGTTCATTATTTTGGTGCCCGCTTTTGAAGTTCCTAATGGACTTAATACGGCTGGCATAGTTTATTTCAGTATATTTGGCTATGCGAAAACAGCCGATGGGAACGAAGTTCAATTTAGATTGTCTCATTCCTCGAGAGATAAGGGAGAAAGCTGGGACGTTGCCTATGTGACTGAGGAGAGCGGGGATTATGCTACTGATGCGAATCAAGATGAGCTTGACCAGATTGAATGGAACGAGACTGTAGGTAGTTTGGGATGGGCAGCAGAGGATTTAGTTCGGCTAAAACTTTCTCGGATAGCAATAGTTGGTGGAACGCCAGTTGCTGGGGATTATTGTTTTTTGAATCTAAAAATTCGTATTCCTGTGTCTTAGGGGGGGGAAGATGGCGCTAGAAGGAAATGGGGCTAATACTCACGTCAATCTTCTGGGCAACTTTAATATCTTTGCGACCAACAATGGGACCTTCTGTGGCTGGTTTCGTTTTCACGACGATGCAGCTACTCATCGGATGTGCGGTCTAGCAGACACCCTTGGCCCTGCAAAGGGATGTTTGGGCTTCAATGCTGCGGGGGCTACTTCTCTCCAATTTGCATTCCACTATGCTCTTGCTTGGCATTCCCTTGATACTGCTTGGCCCCCAGCAGTTGATACCCTTTATTTCTTGGCTGGTTCTTGGGGTGCAGCAGGCATGAAACTCTATGTGGATGATACTCTTGAGGGGGGCAACGCTGGCTGGGTAGGAAAACCTGATAACCTGTTGGCCGCACCCAATTCTTATTTCTTAGTTCATGTTCCGGCTAGTGAAGTTAATGATAGGGAGATATTTGATCTCCGGTGTTATGATCGAGCTTTGAGCTTGGCTGAAATCCAATCGATTTATCATGCTCAGGGAAATGATAGTATCATAAATGGTCTCTTGGGAAGATGGTTCCTAGATGAGGAGCCGGACGGTACTGCTTGTGCTGGAGCTGGTGTTGTAAAAGATGTATCAGGGGGAGATCATCATGGGACACCAGCTAACAATCCTACGTACCGTGCTGCACCATTTAAGCCAGTAAGATCGCTAGTATCAACGGGTATCAAGACTTTATAGGAGGCTAGTATGGCAGTAATTGTGAAATACAATCCAGATGATGAGTTGGTAATAGATAGACTAGAAGCTATTTATCCTTCAGCTCATACTCCTGATTGGATTGGGGTAGCGAATATTTTAATCAGTCCACAATTCCCTTCTGGTTGGCAAACAAAAATAAAGTATCTCAAGCGAGCAGCGAATGCAGTTGTAGAAATGGCTCAGGCTGAGAAGGATATAATTGACCAATGGGAAGCCGAGCAGCAAGCACAAAAAGAGGAAGAGGCGAAGGACCTTACCATAAGTTTTGATAGGCTATTAAAGGCCTTTGCCCTCGTGGTTTTGGATGAGATAAACCTTCTGAGGACTAAGGCAGGATTGGCTGAGAGGACAATAGAGCAACTAAAGAATGCTGTGAAGGTGAAATATGAAAGTTTACCATAAGGAGGTGTAATATGCCAGCCATAGAGTTTCCCAAGACTATACCTGAAGGGACCCTGGTTCCCGTCTCTCCACCAGACCCGATAGAAACCAGCAAATACTACGAGCACGTCTACGACCTCTACGTCATGGAGGGTGTTTCGATTGAAGAGGCCCGCTCATGGGTCTATGCGGCAATGAACGAGGCCCTGAGGAAGCTCGACCTCACCCTCTACGACATGGGGGGAAAAGGCGCAAGGGGCATGTTCTGCGTGATCTTCTACAACATAGGCCCCACCATCAGAAAGCACAGCGACTTGGACAGCCAGTTTGGCTCCGAGCTGAATGAGGCGAGCGGCTAC
>JAUVYX010000176.1 GCA_030602865.1 Dehalococcoidia bacterium
GGATTCGTTGCTGAGATACAAGAACTTCCTGGATGTATGACGCAGGGCGAAACTCTGGAAGAGGTCTTCGAAGCTATCGAAGATGCTAGACATGGGTGGATTCAAGTAGCTTATGAGAGTGCTCAGGATATCCCATTACCCAGAGATATGGAGGAGTATAGTGGTAGAATCCTGTTAAGAATTCCCAAGAGTCTCCACGGCACTTTAACCTACGCCGCTAAACGAGATGGGGTGAGCCTAAATCAGTATATCTCCAGTCTACTGGCATCGGAAGTTCCGAGAGATGTAATGAAAGATAAAAGGGTGCCAGTATATCGAAATGATAGCCTCTAGTTGCTATTATTGAATTTACGAATGATTCAATAAAGGTGAACTTAAAATGAAGATGAATGATAGTGCAAAAGCGATTAACACTTATATTCATGCTATTGAGGAAGAACTGGCATTAGGTAATGCTACCGAGCATACTCATCGCCCAGCACTTAAAGCACTGTTTGAATCGTTAGACGAATGTATAGTGGCGACTAACGAGCCTCGGCGTGTGGAATGTGGTGCGCCCGATCTTGGAATTACCAGGGGTTCTACAACAGTTGGCTATATTGAGGCTAAGGATGTTGGTCAAAACCTGGATGGGATGGAGAAAACGGAGCAACTAAAACGCTATCTAGGCTCACTCAGCAATCTTATCCTGACAGATTACCTTGAGTTTCGCTGGTATATAGATAGTAAGCTGCGTCTCCATGCTTGCCTGGGTACACCAGGTATGGATGGCAAAATAAAGCGTGATAAGTCAGGAATAGAAGCTGTCACCTGGCTTATTGATGATTTCCTCTCACATCAGGCTGCGCCCATAGGCACATCTAAGGAATTAGCTCAGCGTATGGCTCGTCTGACGCACATGATTCGTGACCTTATAATTGCTGCTTTTACCAAAGAGCCTGATAGTGGTTCGCTCCACGCTCAATTCATTGCATTTAAGGATAACCTCATCCCTGACCTCTCCGCTGAGCAATTTGCTGACATGTATGCTCAGACCGTTGCCTATGGGCTATTCGCTGCTCGCCATAACCAGGTTGCAGGAACAGGTTTCACTCGCCAGAACGCAGCATACCTTTTACCTAAGACCAATCCCTTTTTGAGAAAGCTCTTTAGCCATATAGCCGGGCCTGATTTGGATGAGCGCATTGCCTGGCTGGTGGATGACTTGGCACAACTACTTGCTCAGGCTGACATGGAAGCAATCCTTAAGGATTTTGGTAAGCGAACTGACAGGGAAGACCCTGTGCTGCATTTTTATGAGACTTTCCTCGCTGCCTATGACCATAAGTTGCGGAAGAGCCGTGGTGTTTACTACACTCCTGAGCCGGTGGTTTCCTATATTGTGCGCTCTATTGACCATCTGTTGAAGACTCGCTTCAACAGACCACAGGGTTTGGCAGATGATAATACCTTTATTTTGGACCCGGCTGTAGGCACTGCTACATTTCTATACATGGTGATAAATGAAATTCATGATTCTTTGGTGGCACGGGGGCAAGGGGGGCTCTGGAACGATTACGTAGCCGAAAAGCTCCTGCATCGTATTTTTGGATTTGAACTGCTTATGGCTCCTTATGCTATGGCTCATCTTAAGCTGGGGTTACTACTAAAGGAGACAGGCTATCAATTTGAAAAGGAGCAGCGACTGGGAATTTATCTTACCAATACTCTGGAGGAGGCTGTTAAACACTCAGAGACAATATTTGCTAACTGGATAACAGAGGAATCCAACGCCGCTGCTGAGATTAAGAAGGATAAGCCCATCATGGTGGTGCTGGGTAATCCACCGTATTCGGGGATTTCAGCCAATGCCAGCAAACATGTTGTGAAAAACCCCAAAACGGGCAAGTATAAACAAGAATTCACTTGGATTGGCAAACTTATTAGAGATTATTATAAAGTTGATGGCAGTCCTCTTGGTGAGAGAAACCCAAAGTGGCTTCAAGATGACTATGTGAAGTTTATTCGATTTGGTCAGTGGCGCATTGAGAGGACAGGGCAGGGAATATTGGGTTTTATCACCAATCATTCTTATCTGGATAACCCCACTTTCAGGGGTATGCGACAATCGTTAATAAATACCTTCAGCGATATTTATATTCTCAATCTTCATGGTAATGTCAAGAAGCGTGAAGTTGCGCCAGATGGTGGCAAGGATGAAAATGTTTTTGACATCCAGCAGGGTGTGTCCATTGCTTTGTTTGTTAAAGAACCAGGAAAGACTGGCCAGGCAACCGTCCACTATGCTGACCTTTGGGGATTACGAGGCGATTGGCCAAATCCGCAGCAGGGAACTAAATACTACGCACTCGGCGAATTAAATATTGCTTCGATAGATTGGCTTGAGCTTCAGCCTAACAGCCCATTCTATTTCTTTGTGCCTAAGAATGAGGATTTTCGATCTGAATATGAGCAGGGATGGAAAGTGACTGATATATTCCCTGTTAATAGCGTAGGCATTGTAACCTCCAGAGACCAATTTGTAATGGATTTTGATAAAGCAAGATTGAATGAGCGAATCACTGCTTTTCAGGACACTCTTCTTTCGGACGATATGATTAAAGATAGATATAGACTAAAAGACAAAAGTGGATGGTCGCTTTCAGATGCCCGTAAAGCTATTCGCCAAGGAAAATATTGGCAGAATGCTTTCAGCAAGTGCCTATATCGTCCTTTTGACACTCGTTTTATCTATTATCATGATGCTGTCATTGAACGCACACGTTCAAATGTCATGCACCATATGCTGGCAGGGGAGAACATAGGGCTTTGCACAAATAGAGAAGTGAATCATGATTTTCGGCACGTTTTTTGCACCCGCCACATTATAGATGATTGCACTGTGTCTTTGGAGACGAGAGAGCGAACATATCTATTCCCCATTTATCTCTATTCCTCCGAACGGGAGGTTGCCAGTGGTCTTTACAGGCCAGAGGAACGTCGTCCCAATCTGAACCAGAAGTTCATCGAGGTTGTCTCAGAGAAGCTCAACCTGAAGTTTATCGAGGATGGTAAAGGCGACTTGGAAGAAACTTTTGGCCCTGAAGATATCTTTAACTATACCTATGCTATTTTACACTCACCTACTTACCGCACCCGCTATGCCGAGTTCTTAAGGACAGATTTTCCTCGCCTTCCCTTGACCTCGGACAGGAATCTATTCAAAGCACTTGTAACTAAAGGCGCAGATCTTGTGTACTTTCACCTTATGGAATCAGACATGCTTGATAGATTAATTACCAAATATCCTGTCACAGGTCCAAACCATGTCGAAAAAGTTCGTTATGATGAAGCTAATCAGCGGGTCTATATTAATAAAAATCAATATTTCGAAGGTGT
>JAUVYX010000069.1 GCA_030602865.1 Dehalococcoidia bacterium
GCAGCAACTCCTTCAACCTGGACACGGTCTCTTCCGACAGTCGTGGTAATTCCAGTCCACGGGCAGCACATGCATCAGCGGTGAGTATTCCCGGACCACCGCCATTGGTTAATATGGCCACCTTGTTACCCGACGGCACTGGTTGATGAGACAGCAGGTTGGCTATATCGAATAGCTCTTCCAGTGTATCCACGCGTATTATCCCCGCCTGGGTAAACAGGGCCTCAGATGCGAGCTCGGTAGTTGCCAGTGCACCAGTGTGAGAGGCAGCAGCCCGAGAGCCAGCAGGAGTTCGACCACTCTTCACCGCTACTATAGGTTTGTTTTTTGTTATTTTGCGGGCCATACGAGCAAATCTTCGTGGATTGCCAAATGATTCCAGGTAAAGCAAAATCACCTCAGTAGCAGGGTCATCTCGCCAGTATTCAAGTAAGTCGTTGCTGGATATATCCGCTCGATTCCCCAGACTGACAAAGGTAGAGAGGCCAATGTTCAGGCTGTCCGCATATTCCAGGATAGCCAGGCCAAGTGCGCCGCTCTGGCTTCCCATAGCAATATTGCCTGCAGGGGGAAAAACTGAGGAGAAGGTAGCGTTCATATTTACCTTTGAGTCCGTGTTGATAATTCCCATACAGTTGGGCCCCAGCAAACGCATCCCATAGCTATTAGCCAGGCTAACAAGTTCCTCCTGCTTTGCCTGTCCCTCTGCATCAATCTCTCCAAAACCAGAAGAGATGACAACGACACCTCGTACGCCTTTCTGCCCGCACTGCTCCAGAACTGACAGCACTGCACTTGCCGGCACCACTATAATAGCCAGGTCCAGCTCACCGGGAATGTCCAAGACAGAGGGGTACGCCCTGACCGAGGCCACCACTTCCACATTGGGGTTCACCGGATACACAACTCCGGCAAATTGCTGCTGAAGTATATTAAGAAACATCTTATTGCCAATGGTTCCCACCCGACGGGAGGCTCCAATGACCGCTATGGAACGCGGCTTGACCAAAGCCTTTAGTGCCGCAATCCCTCCAGGTATTTCCTTTTCCATGTTATTTCCATTCATCATAGTACCTGCTTTCCTGTTCCTCTATTATAGTCCTATGTCAATCGACGCATCACGGACAGATAGCTCCGTAATTACTGCTATCCTCAGAACTTATTACCACATGATAATCAGTTACTTTTGTTAAGTCAAAGCAAGCTGCAAAATAAACATGGTTTATTCCACGGTCGTCTTACCGGTCATCTCGGTTACCCGAATTTCAACTATAGCAACCCTCGCCAAAGCTTCCTGCGAGGGAGTTTTAAAGTTGTTACCTCGTGCATATTTCTCCACCAGCCTATTTGTTACTGCCGCCTTTTTTGTCGGCTCCTCCATTATGCGCGCCGTACCAAAAACTAGAACACTGCGATACTTCGTACTAAAATTACAGGCAATAGCACCACTGCGTATGCTGATAAACTCGTCCACCTCAAAGCAGACCTGAGGATTGGCAAGAAGGCAACTAATCTTGAGTCCATCCTTCCTGCTGTGGAAGTAGATTTTCCCGGTTTCATATAGATAATGTAGAGGCACAATATAAGGCCGTCCATTGTTATCCATACCCAAACGGCCTACAGCCTGGCCCTCTAATAGAGCCACCATACTTTCCAATTCCATTTTTTGTCCAGGCATAATTCCCTCCTGTTATCTACTCAAAACACGTGCACATATTGCTGAAAGTTTACCATGTACTGTTAATGTTAACGAGCTATACGACAGAAAAGAGGCCCTTGCATATATACAGACTGTTACCTGTGAATCTTGCTGTTTACAGTGAAGTGGACAGGATTACTCAGGATAAATTATTGGAATACCCTGTCTATGCCAGTTCCAGCAATAATGCTACGCAGTCCTCAAACTGTTCATGGCTGGCGAATGCTCCCACCTTTGCGTAGGGAACACTGCCCTCGGCATCTATGAAAAAGGTGGTTGGGGTATAGCGTATTTGATAGGCATAAGTGACCTCACCTGTCTTATCCAGAACCACTGTGAAAGTTCTTTCGCCATCGCCGAAGAATTCGTTCACCTTCGATTCGCTTTCCCTTATGTCCACAGTCAGGATTGTTAGCTCATCAGGGTATTTTCTGGCCGCCGCCTCGAAATAGTCCATTTCAGCGACACAGGGAGGGCACTTGGTAGTCCAGAAATTGAGCACCACAAACCTTCCCCGCAAATCCGACAGGGTTATCTCTGAGCCCTCGAGCGTGGGTAGCGTAAAAACCGGTGCCTTGACGCTTTCTTCCAGGACTATCAATCCCAGTTCCCTGGCCATAGCGGACTGCTTTGCTGAAATAGATGGCTCGTTATCTTCGTCTGGTTCATCTTCCTCTCCAGGGTCAACCTTTTCTGGTGACTCGGAAGGCTCATCCGTCACAGCAGACACATCTTGCCCTGAGTCCTGGTCTGTTTCAACCGGCTCAGGGTTTTCAGATGACCCTGATGCTTCGTCTTGAGCCGAAGTTCCAGGAGAGTCGGCACGGCTGGAAGAAGCGCAACCTGCAACAGTTGCTAACAAAATTAATATTAGAACTAGAACGCCTATTTTGGGTGCCAGATTCTTCATTTGTTTCATTAACATCTTGTCTAACTAACTCTGGCAATTGCTAACACTACCCAGGATACCGGGCAGCAGGCAAATAATCTATGTATTAGTTGCCCCCATACTATTCTTGCTATTTCTGTTGATAGCTTCTTTCTCCAAATAACTTGGTTCCTATCCTTACTATATTTGCCCCTTCCTCTATGGCAATTTTGTAAGAATTCGTCATTCCCATTGAAAGATAGCTCATCTCGATGTTAGGAAGAGCCAGCTTTTTAATCCTCTCGAAAATCTCCCTCGTTGCTACAAAATAAGGCCTTGAATCCTCAGGATCACCAGCGCGAGGGCCCATCGTCATTAACCCCATTATCTTAACATTTTTAAGCTGTGCAAGCTCTCTAACAAGCTGCTCGGCATCTTCAGGCAACACGCCGGATTTCTGTTCTTCCCTGCCGCTATTTATCTCAATCAAAACTGGCATTACCTTGCCAATCTGACTACACCTCTTATCAATTTCCGTTGCTAATTCAACAGAGTCAACTGTCTCAATCATATCGAATATCCGAATCGCCTTTTTTACCTTGTTACTCTGGAGATGACCTATAAAATGCCACTTCGCTACCTTTCCTACACTGTCATACGCCTTTTCTGCTTCCTGGACATAATTTTCTCCGATTATTTTTACTCCGGAGTTGATTGCTTCCAGGATTTCATCAGTTGACCTGGTCTTAGCGGCTGCCACTAACTGGACCCCCTCCGGTAGTTCAGCCAGTATAGCTTTGATGTTCTCTTTACTCGTCAACATAATTTGCCCTTCTATTTTCCAAGTACCTCACTGAGAGTCTGCCATAGTAATTCTATCTGCTGGGAAACCTTGCCCTGTGAGTATTCTACCACCGGAAGCCCCCGCACCAGGGCTTCAGTGACTACATTATCAAAAGGAATCCTTGCAGCCACCTGCACTCCCTGATCGAGGCAAATTTTTTCAATCTGCCGGGTGTTATCCCTGTTAAGGTCATACTTATTAATACAAACCATAGCGGGAATACCGAAGTGCTGGCAAACACCAAGCACCCTCTCCAGGTCATGTATTCCGGATAGTGTCGGCTCAGTCACCAGTAGAGCCAGGTCTGCTCCAGATAAAGAGGAAATGACCGGGCAGCCAATACCCGGAGGTCCATCACTGATAATGTAATCAAATCCCCCTCTTTCAGCAATCTCCCTGGCCTTCTTCCTGACCAGTGCCACCAGCTTGCCGGAGTTGTCCTGGGCTACCCCCAGGCGGGCATGAACTAAAGGTCCATAGTTACTATTAGAAATAAACCAGTGACCCACCATGCAATCCTGCATGGTAATCGCGTCAACCTGGCAAATATGAAAACAGAAGCCACAACCTTCACAAGCCACAGGGTCAACACTGTATTCTTTAATGGCATCGAAACGGCACAGTTCCTGGCATAGTCCGCACTCGTTGCATTTTTGTCTGTCAATAAAGGCAACCTGCCCACTCCAGAATTCATTTTCCTCTTGAATCGAGGGACTAAGTAACAGGTTAAGGTCGGCAGCATCGACGTCGCAGTCGACCAGCACTTTCCTCTGTGCAATAGCAGCGAAGGAGCCCACTATGCTGGTCTTTCCCGTTCCTCCCTTACCACTCAGGATTACCAGTTCTTTCAATTACCTTCTCCTGTCAGAGCCCTGATTTTATCGAAAAGCTCCAGGAACTTGTTCTTCCATTGCGGCATACCTTCGACCAGAGTAATGCCTCTAGAATACAGGTAAGCAATCTCAGTATCCAGTGGAATAGTCAGCATGATTGGAATATTCTCTTTACGGCAATATTCCTCTGTCTTGCTATCACCCACACCAACACGATTGAGTACCACTCCACAATCTATACCAAGCTGTCTAACTGCTTCTACTGCTAAAATAAGGTCATTTAAGCCAAAGGGAGTTGGCTCAGTTACCAGCAAACAAAAATCGCTATTCTTCACCGCCTCCATGACGGGGCAAGATGTTCCAGGGGAGGCATCTACTATAGCCACCCTATCATTATCAATCAGCTCTTTCACCTTTCTAATGATTGGTGGTGCCATAGCCTTGCCAATATCCAGCCTGCCCCGAACAAAGTCAACACCATCTGCATACCCCTTCTCTATTACGCCAATCTCATTTGCCTTCTCCGAGATGGCCTTTTCAGGGCAAAGATAACTGCATGCTCCACAGCCATGACAAAGACCTGGAAAGATAAGCACCTTCTGCTTCACCACAGCAATAGCATTGTAAACACAAATTTCAGCACATTTACCACAGTAGGTGCACTTGTCCTCATCTACCTCAGGAACCAGGACTGAAGCTGCTTCTTTGTAAGTAAACACCGGCTTCAAGAAAACGTGGTCGTTTGGTTCCTCCACGTCACAATCCAGAAGCTGTACACGGTATTTTTCTTTCAAAGAAAGGGCAAGACTGGTAGCTACCAGAGTCTTGCCCGTACCCCCTTTACCACTGGCAATAGAAATTATCATATTATTCCCGCGTCATTCTTGCCCCACAGTTAGGACAGTTGAGGATGTTGCAGGGCTTTCCTATCTGATGAGTAACCCTGGCGCCACAAGCAGGGCAAATACAGTTCCCACTTGGGCCTGAACCTGGCCGGTCACCTCCCATCCTGCCTGCGCCTCCGGCTCCTCTTCCACTACCTGGTCCCCCAGCTCCTGGTGGTCCAGTTCCGTCTCCTCTTGGCATAATTGCACCTCCAGTATTATTTTTTACTACATTGGTGGCAGTCCACAGCTACCTGTGCTACAGGTAGGGCAGCTAAATCCTGCAGGGTCAGACGACTCTGAACCTACGCTGCAGAACGAAGAAATCAGCCGTTTTGGATTCTTTGCCTTGCATTTAGGGCAATTCAGGCTGGAACCATCTGCTCCCATTGACTGCCTGATCTCGAAACTTTCTCCACATTTTGTACACTGGTATTCATATATTGGCATTATTATGATCTCCCCTTCTTTTCTAATCCTTCTATACGTCGTTGGATATCAGTTATCTGTTGAGCCAGCGCATTTGACTGTGCATTGAGTTCTTCTATCTCCTGAGCCGGATTATCAGACTCTGC
>JAUVYX010000205.1 GCA_030602865.1 Dehalococcoidia bacterium
AGATTTTATCGAAGGCGGTTTTAATGTTGATGAAATGCTGAAGGTCTCAGCGATGCTCGAAGAGGCAGGGATTGATGCCATAGAACTCAGTGGCGGGACCAGATATTCAGGTAAAAATGGCCCGGTCAGGGAAGGGAAGATTAATACCGAGGAAGAAGAGGTCTATTATCGCCAGGAGGCACAGCGCTACAAGCAGCAAATTGAAGTTCCTCTGATGCTGGTGGGTGGTATCCGTTCCTATCCGGTGGCCGAGAGCTTATTAACTGAGGGTGTGGCTGATTATATCTCGCTGTCTCGTCCTCTCATCAGGGAGCCGGGATTGATTAATCGCTGGCAGGCTGGGGATGTGCGTAAGGCTACCTGTATTTCCTGTAATTTGTGCATGAAGGCAGCAAGGGAAGAGCATAGCCTATATTGTGTTACGGAAGCTAAGTCAACCGGCAAGTAAGTACAGGATTAACTTAACCCAACCGTAGCAAACAAAAGAAAGGGTGTTCGTGAATTGGAAACGTGCCTGTGCACTATTCTGTAATGTAGGCATATTGTTGTTAGGGGTGGACAGCGCTGTCGGATTGATTTTCTGTAGAAGAAGCTACCTGGTTTTCTTTGCTACCAGGAGAAGATGGGGAGAGCCTAGTTCAAAGGGCTCTTTGTCCAGAGAGCCATATAGGGCAGTAGTAGATAGTCCAACTTGCTCCAGCAGACGCCTGATCTCTGCCACGGTATATACCAGGTGCCAGGAAGACCTGGTTTCAAACCTTCCATCCTGCATAAAGAGGTACTCTGTCTGCAGACAACTTTTCTCGCTGTCATAATGGTGCTCCATAAGCAGGTATATATCCTCTGCCTGCTCCCAGTCGTGTTCTTCCAGGTTGAACAGCAGCGATTCAGCGACCATGCTGGTATCCAGGACGAAATAGCCTTCGGGCTTAAGAGCACGTGAAATAGCTGCCAGGAAATCAATAGTATCCACATGACTCAGGTAGCCGAAGCTGTTTCCGATGCAAAAAGCACCGTCGAAGATTCCCTTCCAGGAGATATGCCGCATGTCACCTGCAACCCATTCCACGGACAGGGAGGTATTTTCAGTCTGCTCCTGTGCCTCCCGGATGAAATTCTTAGATAGGTCAAGGCCTACCATACTGTAGCCCCTGGAGGCCAACTCCAGCGAATGGCGTCCGTTGCCGCATGGGACATCGAGTAGATGCGATTTTGTGCTCAGGGGGAAAACATCTGCCAGAAAATCTGCCTCTTGCTGTGTCTGTTCCGGCGGATTGAGTTTGCGCCAGTAATCTAAAACAACACCATAAAAGAAATGCTGATACCAGTCCGATTTCATTTCTATTTCTGTGGTGTGTAAGAAAAGGTTTCTCCCGGCTGTAAAGCCACGACCCTGGCGCCTGGCGAGAACTTGCTTACTTCGTTCTTGAACTGACTGGATTCATCGGTAGCTGGATCATAATGTGTTGGTATAACAATCTCTGGAGTTGTCCATTTGACGCAAAGAGCTGCTTCGAAAGGCCTCATGTGAGCCCATCCCCCTGTCAGTTCAGGTTTTCCTCCTATAGGAACAAGGGCAATATTGGGCTTGTAAAGCTCGCCAATGAGCTTCATGTCACTGAACAGGGCAGAGTCTCCTATGTTATATATGCTTGTCCCTTCTTCAGGATAGAGGACAAAACTGAGTGGCATACCAGAGAGATGCCTTCCCTGCGATTGGAAGAAGGATATGTGTCGGCATTCAACCCCCAGTATTCTGATACCTTCAATCTCTATCAGGTCTCCCCATAATAGCTTGATGGTCTTCTCTGCCTTTACACCGGAACCGATAGCGTGAGTTATCACTGCAGGATCGGATATCAGTATGGCATTGCTGCGTTTTTGGATCTCAATAGCATTGCCCATGTGGTCGGGGGCTCCGTGGGTGACCAATATGATGTCTGCCCCAGTGACATCTTCAACCCTGATAGGACAGAGACGGTTGGAAGTTATACATGGATCCACCAGTATTTTTTTACCCTGTGCCTCAATTTGAAAGAAGGAGATACCATAATAAGTAAAGGTGGTTGTCATGTTTAACCTCCTGCCAGGAATTCCATTTGCCGTTTCAAATACTATATTCCCCACCTGAGAAAATCAAGGGGATTTCTTATGTTACAAGAAGCGTTTTTACTTTGCATGCTTAAAATGAGACATGTCAAGACCAGTAGAAAAATCCAGCACCATAGGAATTCCCTCCTTGTTAATCCTGAGAGCCTCTCTCAATGCTGGCTTTATCTCTGACGGTTTTTCGATTTTAATTCCATGGCAGCCACAAGCCTCTGCCCATTTTACAAAGTCTGGCTGTACTTGGAATGTGCTGGTATTCCACCCAACTGTTTCCATCTGGAGGTGTTTTGTCCAACCAAAAGCTGAATTATTCAGTACCACCCAAGTACATCCTGCCTTGTATTGTGCAGCTGTGGGCAACTCTTTCATATACATCTGAAAGGCTCCATCACCGGTGACACATACTACTTTTTTCTCTGGCCTGGTTAATTTGGCAGCAATTGCTCCGACTACGCCCATACCCATACATGTTTGTTCGGCTACTGGTATGCACTCCGACCCTTCTTGAATTTTGTAATATGGGAAACAGTAGGACCAAGTGTCCTGAGAGCCATTTTCATTTACCAGGATTGTATTCTTTCCAAATACGTTATTCAGCGCATATAATATGCACTTTGCTGGGATTGGGGTGACTTCTCGTATACATTCACTTTCTACCTCTTTTTCAAACTCTTCTTTAGCTCTCATCAGCTCCCTTACCCGTGGCATCTCTGTGAAATCATCACCCCACTCCACCTTCTTCTTAATAATATCAATCAACTGTCGCAGGACAATTTTAGCGTCGCCTACTATACCGATATCAGGCATCCAGTTTCTGCCGATTTCAAAAGGACTGATATCAATCTGGATATGTTGGGCTCCTTCCGGAAAATCCTGCCATCCATGGGTCTGGAAACTCTCGTTTCTGGTACCAATTGTTATAATAAGCGTGGCGCGGGAATAGACTTCTTTCTCAACTCTAGTTCT
>JAUVYX010000096.1 GCA_030602865.1 Dehalococcoidia bacterium
GGCTAGGCCTGTCCCTTATAATCTACGCATGAGCGAGTTTCATGCAGCACTTGCGCTTGTGGGACTTTCACGGCTAGATGAACAAATCAAAACTCGTGAGCGAAACTTCACATATCTTGCCAAAGGGCTCAAGGAAATTGAGGGTATTAATGTTTTTGACCGCGATCCACGTGTAACTCGCTGGAGTAGCTATTACTGGGATTTCAAATATAACCAAGAGGAATTTGATGGAATTCCAAGAGATAAGTTCTTGGAGGCAGTCAATGCAGAGGGAGCACCCATCGAGATTGGCGCGCATGGTGCGCCAGTATATCAGGAAGTATGTTTTGCATCAATGAATTTTGGTCGTACTGGCTGTCCAATAAAGTGCCCTTTATACGGCAAACCGATAGATTATACTAAAGTTCACTGTCCAGAAGCAGAGCGCATATATAAAACAGAGTCCTTGAGTATTTCTCATGAAAACTTTCTCGGAGAGAAGGAAAATATGGACTTGATCCTTGAGGCTATACGCAAAGTGCGAGCAAATACTGATGAATTAAGAAAGTAGCATACCTAAAGGAGAAGATAAAATAATGAAAAAGATAAAAGTAAAGGGTTGAATAGTGGATATGCTCCAGATATAGATTGATTCTGAAGAAATGAAACCGAAATTTGGAATCAATCCTCAAGTATGTTCAGATATAAATAAAAAAGGATATGGTTATGAGCCCCATTCGAGATAGAGATATTCAGATAAAAGTATACTTTGATCAAATTGGAAATACTATCGACCGCAACATCTATGGTCAATTCATTGAACACTTATGGACTTGTATCTATGATGGTATATGGGTAGGTCCTGATTCCTCGATTCCAAACGAAGACGGTATTCGGCTTGATACTGTCGAGGCACTGGCTGCCATCAAACCACCAATTGTTAGATGGCCAGGGGGTGCTTATGCTGATATGTTCGATTGGAGAGATAGTATAGGTCCTCGGCATTTAAGACCTGTGCGGATAAATCCAAATCAACCGAAGCGCGAAGAATCTAATCAATTTGGATTATCAGAATTTATGCGCTTCTGCCATATGATCGGTGCTAGCCCTTATCTCTGCGTTAATACAGCTTTTTTACGGCCTAATGAGGTAAGGGATTGGGTAGAATATTGCAATCTCAATGGTAATACATACTGGGCCAGACTACGTCGTCAGCATGGACAAGAACATCCTTATAAAGTTCACTATTGGGGTATTGGTAATGAATCGTATTGGATACATTCTGCGCACGAGTACCTCCAACGATATCGTTTGTGGAAAATGTTTATGAAGGATACAGATCCAACAATTGAGATAATTTCTTCCGGGTTAGAACCTAATTGGCATCCAGATCCATGGGGTCGAGATGATTGGGGAACATATTTTATTAAAGAAATTAGGGGTGATATGGATCAATATTCTATACATCTTTATTTCACTGTTGGTGACGGTGCAAATTTTTCTGATGTAGAATATTATCGCCTATTCGTTGAACTCTTCCATAGACTTCCACGTTCTATCCGAGCTGCTCTTGGTTTATTAGATGCACACTCAACTTCCCCGAAAAAGGTAAAGTTAGCGATTGATGAATGGGGAATTTGGCACCCCGGCCACCCCATGTCGGGAAATATGACCCAACCATGTACCTTACGTGATGCGCTTTTTGTAGCAGCATTTTTCCATATTTGCCATCAATATCCGACAAGAATTGGCATTGCAACTATTGCCCAGTCAATAAATGTATGCTCTTCTCTAATCCTAACTAATAGAGAAAAATTTTGTCTTACTCCCACTTATTATGTGTTTGATATGTTTAAAGAACATCAAGGTGCTCAAGTTCTCAATGTCGTCACTACCAATGTTAATACTATAACTAGTGATCAAGCTGGAATAGATGAAGATGGAGAAGCCATGCCCCCAATGTTGTCAATTTCAGCAACCCTCAATAAAGATAGGAAGAAAGCTACCATTTCATTTATAAATTTTCATCTTGTAAATTCAATAAGTGCCAAACTAGATTTAAAGGGCGCTAGACCAATGAAAGGCATTTCCAAAATTCTTACTGCATCGACAGTAAAAGACCAGAACACTTTTGATGCTCCTAATCATGTAAAGATAGTAGCTAAGCCAATAAATATTACGAGTACTTCCATAGAATGCAAATTTCCTCCTCACTCAATCACAGTGATGACGCTTCTCTTACAAAAAGTAAGATAGATCAAAATTGAGGCTATATTTGAAGCCTTTTTTGAAAGGAGAAATCGAAGATGAAAATAAAAACAGATAGTGAAAAGTTTAATCAGATGATTGCAGCTTCACTTGAAAGCATTGCTTATCGTCAGGATAAGTATGAAAGTGGAGGGATAGTAGAATCCGATGACCGATGGGACAATGGATTTATGTATGGTATAGGAGGCAACAGAGGAAAAGCCTGTTATCCAAGAGTTTTCATAACTCAGCCATTACTTGAGTTTGGTGAATTTGAAAGGATAAGGCGTTTTCTTAATTTCTGGAAACTCTGCCAGTCTCCAGAAGGAAATTGGGGCCAAAGTTTTAATGTGGAAAATCCTAAACCTATGATACAGAATGGTTCTCCTAAACAACAAGTGGATACCAACGGCTATGTCCTGTGGCATTGTTACGAATACTACCACTATACCGGAGATAAAAAATGGCTGAAGGAAAACTGGGGAATGATAGAAAAAGGAGTAGAATACTTGCTTACCACTTACAATGAAAGATTCCAAATGTTGCCGGGGCGCGAGGAAATGGTATTTAGAGGAAAGGGCATAGATATAAACGGGCCGCTCGGATATTCCTTGCATATTAATGCTGTTTGCAAGAAGGGATTGGAGTGCTCTTCGAGGCTTGCCATGGAGTATGGAAAAGACGACTTAGCTTCAAAATGGTCTAATTATGCAAGATGGATAGATTCAGGAATACAAAAATATCTATGGTGTGCGAGTGGGAAGTATTACATTGCTGGCATCTATGAAGATGGCCAACCTTTTATTGTCGAGCCTTTCGAAATGTCTGCTGTGTGGTATCAGTATGTAAACGACAGGCTTTGGGATGAGAAAACAGCCTCTACATTCTGGGCTGCCAGGAATATTTACTATAACAAAGACCGTATTATTCCCCATACCTATTGGTTGTTGGATTATGAGGCACCAGGTCCAGATGGGCGCTCTGTCCTTGAGGGTGGAGCTTCTAATGCCAGAAGATGGAGTGGAATGGGAGTTCAATTATCATTAAATGCTCTTACTTCTGAATTACTCTTAAGAGGCGGTTATCCTAATACAGCTGCCGAAGAAATAGATACTCTGTTGAAATATACCGATGAAAGTAACCTTGCACCTGAACATATCATAACTGTGGGCGTTGGAGAAGAGGTAAGGAATTTCAAAATTTATCCGGATAAACCTAATGCTGTGGATAGAGGAAATTTATTACATCTTTCCTTTTTCTTAAGTCTTGTTGCCTCTTTACAAGGAAAGATAGAGCATAATGACGAGATAGAAATACGTCCTTTATTGCCGGATAACCTACATACATTGGAAGTAAAAGACCTTCAAGTCAAGGATTCCCTTGCCTTTTACAGATATCAAACTGATATGCCAGGGGAATATGGTAAAACTTCTATGGAGATCAATGCAATAAAGCCGGTTAATATACTTCTTTCCCTCAGATATAAACCTCCTTTGAAAAAGATGACCGTAGATGGAATAGAGGTATCCCATTACAAAGAAACCACTTCGTTTTCTAACAAAGTCCGTTATGTTCAAATAGAACTGAAGGTAGACAAGAAGAAACAAATAATTGTTGAATGGTGAGGAAAAAAAGCATTCAAGCAAAAAAATGTAGCACCTGACAAAAAGAACAAAATATGTTAATATTAGGAAAGAGAGAGAAGGAGGAGTATCAATGGTCAAAGACAAGCTTTATCAAGAAGTCTATCGTCCCCAGTTTCACTTCACTGCTAAAAAGAACTGGTTAAATGATCCTAACGGTTTAGTTTATTATGAGGGTGAATATCACCTGTTCTTTCAGCATAACCCCTCAGGTATCAACTGGGGTAGCATGACGTGGGGCCATGCTGTTAGTTCGGATATGGTCCACTGGAAGCAACTACCGAATGCAATTGAACCAGATGAGTTAGGTATGATTTTCTCAGGCTCGGGTGTGATAGACTGGCACAATACGGCAGGCTTTCAGAGTGGTAAGGAAGCAGCGATGGTGAATATTTATACCTCAGCGGGCAAGCCCTTCACCCAGAGCATTGCCTACAGCAATGACCGGGGAAGAACATGGAGGAAATACGAGAAGAATCCGGTTCTTGGACACATTACAGAAAAAAATAGTGACCCTAGAGTTTGGCATGCTTCCTCAAAGAGATGGGTGATGGCTCTCTATCTTGAGGCTAATAATTATGCGCTGCTCTCATCACCGAATCTCAAACAGTGGAGCCGGCTGTGCGATATTCAACTGCCCGGTTCCGGTGAATGTCCGGATATCTTTGAGCTGCCAGTTGATGGCGATAAAGAGAAAACTAAATGGGTGTTTTGGGGAGCTAATGGGAACTACATTATTGGGACCTTTGACGGCCATATTTTCAGGCGAGAAAGTGATGTGCTAAAGAGCGACGGGGGGGCTAACTTCTATGCAGCTCAAACCTGGAGCGATATTCCCAACTCTGACAGTCGAAGGCTTCAAATTGCCTGGATGAGAGAAGGCAAATATCCGGGTATGCCCTTTAATCAGCAGATGAGTTTCCCTTGTCAGTTAACCCTTCAAACTACAGGAGA
>JAUVYX010000038.1 GCA_030602865.1 Dehalococcoidia bacterium
TCGCCAATTGTCGCCTGGACAAATTCACCGTCGCGGCGTATATCAACATGGATTTCTTTTTTCTCGCTCCTCTCTAGAGCATCCAGGGCATTGGTGGTAAGATTCAGGAACACTTGCTGAATACTATTTGCCTTCATCCAAACTTCAGGAGTCCCGTCAGCAGTATGATAAGTTACCCGAACGCTTTGTTTGCCAATACGGTAGGATAGTAACTTAAGAACCCGCTCAAGAATCACAGTACAACTCCCTTTTTGATATGCTTCATCTTCTCTCTCCATGCATGAAAATGTCAGCAGATTCCGGACAATATCAATACAGCGTTGTGTTTCCTGCTCGATATCTTGGAGGACAGAGTAACGCCTGTCATCCTCGGAAGTATGTTTGAGACAATAATGAGAGTAGTTGAGTAGTCCCATCATTGGATTATTCAGTTCATGGGCGATGCCAGCAACCAGAGTACCCATAGCACTCATTTTCTCTGACTGGATTAGTTGGGCTTCTGATTCCTGCAGTTCCCTATAGGCCTTTTGAAGTGCCTCCTGGGCCTGCTTGCGCTCGGTGATGTCCCGTAGCGATGCCAGGTAGACAATTTCGCCTTGCCACTCCATCTCTACCGTATACATTTCTATTGTGGTTACTTCTTTATCTCTGTGAATAATATCAAGCTCCGTATTTTCGCCTGCCACAATAGGAAAGCCGAACATTTCGCCTATGAGTTCCTCTGGCTTTCGGCGGAGGAGAGTTTCAGCAGCACGGTTGACAAAACGTACAACTCCCAGTCTGTTCACAATGATGATGCCCTCGGGATTCTTTTGTATGATGTTGTCCAGGGAGTAAAGTAAAGCCTGCCACTCCCGGGTGCGCTGTTCCAATTCTGCCTGCATTCGCTGCCGTTCCATGGCATAGTGTATGGACCGCTCAAGTAAGTTGCTATCCACCTGACTCTTGATCAGGTAGTCCTGGGCACCTTTCTGTAAAGCGAGAGCAGCGAGCGCCTCATCATTCACAGCACCCAGCACCACTATCGGCACCCCCACCGCTCGAGCATGCAGTTTGTCTAAGTCAACAAGGCCATAGATGCCTGACAGCGACAGGTCCAAAAGAATCACGTCGATCCTTTCCTGGGCAAGGCACTTCAACCCTGCCGATAGCTGAACGGCAGGCTTTAGATCGAAGCAAGCATCCCTGGCTTTGGACAACATCTCCTCAATCGGGTAGAGGTCTTCGTGGTTGTCTTCAATTAGCAAGACCCTTATGATTTCGGATCTGGGCTTTCGAATTGCAGCTTGACTCATTTTTTGTTCTTCCTTCTTAAATCCTTACTCTCCTCCCTCCTTGAACAGACCGTCCATTCGCTCTATTTCTCCGGGTGCAGCATGCACAATGTTGCCCGACAAGATGCCACTGATATTGTGGAAAGGCTTGCCAATGTGCATTCCCTTGCCGTCAATAGTGATCTCGCGAATATCCTTGTCATGCATGGAACCACGCATCTTGAGGACGGTTATACAGCGGCGCATTTCCCCAAATATCTCTACATACCGGAGCAGAATGATAGAGTCGGTAATCGTGGAAATATGGGTTTCCGTGATTGATGTCCCGCCCATTAAGCTGGCCGTGACGGCTGTGAAAAGCCCGATAGTCTCCTGCTGTTTGATAAAGGATGTCAAACCGATGACGAATTCACGGAAACTCTTGTTGGTTGAGACACGCTCCAGTGCGGAGAGGCTGTCCACTGCCACGCGGTGGGGCTTGAATTCCTCAATAGCTATCTTCATTTTAATCAGATGCTCTTCCATACCTATGGCCTCCGGGTATACACAAATCACCTTTAGCTTCCCCTCCTCTTCCAGCTTACTAAAGTCCATTCCCCAACTGGTGGCGTTGCGCAAGAATTGCGCACGGCTTTCCTCAAAGGCGAATATTAAGCACCGTTCACCATTGGCAATCCCACCATTGATGAACTCGGTCACCATCAGCGTTTTGCCGCATCCGGTGGCGCCGGAGACCAGAATGATGGAATCTCGGAAAAAGCCACCGTCGCATATATTGTCCAGTTCCGCATTTCCCGAAGTGACGCGGACACTGGATGACTTCTGCTTCAGTTCCATGGTGGAAAGCGGAATCATAAAGATGCCACCGTTTGACATGATTGTAAATGGGTATTCTCCTTTCTGGTGGGTGGTTCCTCTGAACTTCACGATCTCTATGGTCCGGCGACGCTTCTCCGCTTCCAGAACGTTGCGCAGAACAATTACATTGTCGGCGACAAACTCTTCCACACCATAGCGGGCGATATCACCGTATTCCTGTATTCGTTCTCCCGTCACAATAGTGGTAACCCCCATTTGTTTCAACGCTGCGGCAATCCTGAACAGTTCGCTGCGTATAAGTGTAGTATCGGTAAATTGCGCGAAAATTGCGCTTAAAGAATCCATAACCAGACGTTTGGCATTAACCTTACGCACAGCATGCTCAATCCGGGCCAGTAACGCCCTCAGGTCGTAGTTTCCAGTTACGAAGGTCTGCTCTCCCGGCACGGGAGATACATCGACAAAGGCCCATTTGCCATCTGCCTCCCATCTCTGGATGTCCCAGCCAAAGCTCAAAATGTTTCTGCAGATGTCGTTGGGGGACTCTTCAAAGGTGACGAAGACGCCATTGTCTCCTGTCTGCATAATGCCCATAACCAGGAACTGGGTGGCAAGGACCGTCTTGGCGCTGCCGGCGGTTCCGGTAACCAGTGTCGAGCGGCCTTTCGGTATACCGCCCAGGGAGATAGCATCGAAACCCTGAATCCCAGTTCTCACTTTCTCGATGGGTACTTGTTTTTTTCTATTCATTCTCATCGACCTCCTTTGTAGTTTTCAGATTCGGTGTGTTATTGCAGGTCGAGCCCTAGCAGGACCTTCTCTTTGTCCGACAGGTCGCCGATAACGCGCCGCAGAGGTGGAGGCAACTCCTTTGCCAGGGCTGGGGTTGCCAGGATTTTCTCGTCCTCAGCTAGCTGTGGTTGCTCCAGAATATCAATGACTGACAATTCATATTGCCCCGCTAGTTCATTATTGCAGATGCGGCGTATGTTAGCGATGGCACGCTCGGACGTCGAAGAATGACCCGTAATGTACAACTTCAGCAAGTATTTATTGTTACCCATTTTTACCTCCTTTAATGTTTATCATGTGCTTCCACTCCTGCAGTTTCTGGAGGAGAAGCCCTTATAACACCTGTGAAATAATTGCGGTAGAACGAGGTCAGGTAGCCCATGAGTTCAAGCACCATCAGTCGCCCTTCCTCTGCATAGATCAGAGCCTTTTGGGGACTGATTCCTGTGGTCTTCATTTTCAGCACTGTGCCGTGAACTTCTACCACATCGCGCGGTCCAACTTTCATAAAGCCCATCTGTTCTGCAATAGTGCGGAGGCTTCCTGAAATGTCATGCTCTACCCTGTAGGCACGCTGTTCCAGAGCCAGGTCTAGCAGGTCAGCGTAGTGTTGCACCAGTGTGTTAAAGGTGTCTGGCGCGCTCTCGCGCAGTGGCGCGGCGCCAAACATTTGTGCCGTAACGGTAGTCGTTGAGCCCTGGGAGATCTGCTCGAGGGAGCTGAGCTCCCGCTCCAGTTGCTCTATCCGCGTTGTGTTAGCCTGTGCCTCCGCTTCCTGCGCCCGCTTGCGCTCGGTGAGGTCTTCCACTATCTCTATAAAGCCAACCACCTTGCCACTTTCGTCCTTGGTCAGGGTGAATAGAACTTGAGCCGGAAATCTTTCACCACTCTTCCTGACCTTCTCCCCTTCATAGGAAAACCTTCCATTCTCGATAAGATCAGCAGTGGTTCGTTGTAACCTCCCGTCTTCAATAAAATCTTTCGGGAAGAATAACTCCATATTCTGCTTGCCGATAATCTCCTCCTGAGAATAGCCGTAGATATGGTGGGCGCCTTCGTTAAAGGCAATGATGTTGCCGTCAAAGTCGGCGGCAATGATAGCGTATCCCACCAAACTCTCCAGAAGAGTGTTCACAAAATCCGTATTTTCACGGAGCTCTCTTATCCTGTCTTGAATCAAGTCCAATGCGGATTTGGGATTGCGGATTGCGGAATATTCGATTGTGGATTCAGCTTCCGTATTTTGTGCCTTGTTCCTGTTCTTCCTGTTCTTCATTTTTCCCTCATATCTGCTTGACTTCCTGGCCAATCGCCTTAACAGTCACCCTGCCTGAATCCAGGTAAAACTCAACACTGCGGCCATAATTGCCGCCGGTATTCTCAGCTATCAGGGGTATTCGTTTCCGTTTCAATATGCACTTTACACTGATAATATTCTGTTCTCCGATACCTGGGCTGGAATCGTCACTAGAAATAAACATCCTGGCTCCGCCGACCAGTTTGGCTACCATGTCGCTGGGGGTAGCCCTCTTGATTCGCAGTTCCTTTATCAGGGAGGCAATCGCCGTGTCGGCACACTGATATGCAGGATGGTAGCCATTCAGGCTGTTAGAATCGGGCAGCATAATATGTGCCAGTCCTCCCAGCTTCCTTTTGGTGTCGTAAAGGGTTACCACCACACAGGAACCAAGTCCCGAGGACGAAATAATGTGTGGCGCTTCAGCTACAACCCCCTGCCCCATCCAGACGTGGAGAACCGGCGAACCGGCGAAAGGGAGAATGGGAGAATGGGAGATTATTTTTTTCTTATCATTCATTCTTCCCTATACGCCATCCTTGCTTTTTCGATCGAACCTGCGAGCGTCTTTACCGACTCCACAGAAGGAATCATCACAAAAAAGGTTCTGATAAGTTGCTCTTTTACCATAAACTCGTTTTCAACCACGATGATATGCTGAACCTGACGACTGAGCCTGACCAGACTCTCGTCCAGGAGAGACTGAATCATATCAGTGGCTACTGTCGGGACGGTATGATAAATATTCAATCTACAGAAGTCGTGAATTGCTGTTAAATAAACTCCGGCAACCATATTGCCAATCTCGGTAATTACGGAGAGATCTACACTGGGAACCGGTGAATCGGCGAACGCCTCCCCTTCTCCTCCCGGCACGGCCTGTTCCGCCAAACGTATCAAGTCCTTCTTCTGTTCTTCCGACACGATGAAAAACAGGCCTCCGCTGACGTCACCGACCATATTCATTCTGGCACATACCACCGGCAAGGAGGGGTTGGTAAGGATAGATATCTCTTGCGGGTCTTTAATAGCAAAGACTCTGGGTATTACTATATCCACCCGGCACTGAAGTGTCTGCGTTAGTGCGGTAGCGGCGTTGCCCGCCCCGACGTTCATCATTTCGGTTAAGAAATCTACCTGTTCCTCTGACAGAAGCTGTTCTTTATTATTCATGATAAGCGTGCTCCTTTTCATATCGCAGAGTTTCAAAGGCAAACAGGTTTGGGGTATCAAGAAGCAGCGCCACGCTGCCGTCCCCCAGGATGATGCCTCCCGAGAAACCCCTGAATTGCTGCGCAATAGGGTCAAATGGTTTGATGATATTTTCCACATGGTCCACTACTGTATCCACACCCAGGCTGAAAAACCTGTCCCCTATATGGATGACCACCGCAATTAGATTGTCCTGGTCTTCCCTACCGGGGACGTTTAACACTTCGTTCAACCTGACAAAGGGGATAACCTCTTGGCGCAGAACCAATACCTGCTCGTTGCGAATCTCTTTGATATCCTGGGGTTTGATTTCAAGCGTTTCCACAACAGCGTCGGAGGGAATAGCAAATATATGATTGCCAACACCTACCATCAATGTCTGTAAAACAGCAGTGGTTAACGGCAATGTCAAGGTGAAGCGTGTGCCCTTGCCTTTTTGAGTTGCCACATCAACCGTTCCCCCCAGCCGTTTGACCGAGTTTCTTACGACATCCAGTCCGACACCGCGTCCTGATACATTGGTTACCTCCTCGGCACCGGTGATGCCGGGTTCAAAGAGCAGGTTCAATGCATCTCTATCTTGAAGCGATTCGGCTTCTTCGGCGCTTACAAACCCTTTTCTGACCGCCACTTCCTTCATATGGGTAGTGTCAATGCCGCTGCCGTCATCCTCCACATCAATCAGGATGTGATTCTCAGCCCTTCTGGCGGCAAGTTTGACTATCCCGGACCTCTTCTTATGCCGTTTCTGTCGGGTAACAGCAGGTTCAATGCCGTGGTCAACGGCATTTTTAAGCAGGTGAATCAGCGGCTCGCTGAGGGTGTCAATCATAGCTTTGTCCAGTTCTATTTCACTGCCCTCAAGAACAAGCTCTATTTCCTTGCCTGCCTCTCTGGCTAAATCGCGCACCATTCTGGGGAACTTTTGAAAGATTTCACCAACGGGTACCAGGCGTGCGGCAGACACATTTTCCTGCAGCTCATTGATGTTATGCTCCATTGAAGCCAGCGCCGCCTCTAATTCTTTGTCTGCTGTGTCAGAGAGAATATTATCAAGGCGATTCTTGTTAATAATCAGCTCACCGGCCAGATTAAAAAGGGAATCCAGCAGATCTACCTGCACCCGCACCGTCTGGATTTTCTTGATGGTCGGTATGACTGCCGTTTTTGTTTCAGTGGTTTCCTGCAGGTTTGCCTGCTTCTGAGGATTAGTTTCTCCCGATGACAATTCTTTTATTTTCTCAGCAAGCGCTTGAAACTCGACCCTGCCCTCCTTCCCCTCAGTCCGTTCCTGAACCATTTTTTCAAGCGTGTCGGTAACCTCGAACAGGACATCGATGGTTTTTTCAGTAACCGGTACTTCATGCTTCCGAAGACGGTCCAGGATGTCCTCACAGGTGTGGGACAGCTCGGCAATATCTGAAAATTCCAGCATCGTTGACGAGCTCTTAAGAGTATGAATAGCCCTGAATATCTCGTCCAGTTGCTCTGTCTGGCTGTGGTCTTTCTCCAGGGTGAGGAGGGCGTTGTTGATTCGGTGAAAGCCCTCTTTGGAATCACTCAGGTAGTCATCCAGAAACATGGAGAGATCTAATTTATCTTTGTCTGACATTCTGCCTCATTTCATAAACCAAGCTTATTATTCCCAGGGCAAACTCTTTTGTCCGCTGCTTAAGTTCTTTATTCGTCATTCCGCACTTCGCAATTGTTTCATATCATCTTCAAAATGGTTTGAGCTATTTGGGGCAGCGGTACAATCTCATCAACACAGCCCAATTCTATAGCGGCTTTGGGCATGCCAAAGACGACGCAGGTTGATTGATCCTCGGCAATGGTGTTGCCACCGGCGTCCTTGATTGCCTTTAATCCCCTGGCACCATCACTTCCAAGCCCTGTCAGGAGTACCCCCAGGGTACTCTGGCCATAGGCCTTAGCCGCGGATTCCATGGCATAATCGATAGACGGCATAGCAGTGTAAGGCAGCACCTTTCTGCTCAAGCGTATTTTCCTGGCGTCTCCATTTTGTACAATCGTAGTATGGTACCCGCCGGGTGCGACTAGAGCCTGACCTGAACTTATGAGTCGG
>JAUVYX010000144.1 GCA_030602865.1 Dehalococcoidia bacterium
TATAATCCTGCCTCAACACCTCCAGCATCATGGAACGTATCATTCTCATACTTGACCCCGTCGCAGCCATACCTAGAATAAAACCTGGGACGATGAACTGACCCAGATTTCTCATCGGATGCTCTATAAAAGAAATGGGCATTATCTCAGGCGACATACCAAACCAGAGTGAGGCTACGAGTAATATCATAATCCCCACCCAGAAGTTAGGCAGGGCAATTAACGCTGTAGCCAAGGTGCGGCCCGCATAGTCACCCGGACTATCCTGCCGTATCGCTGAATATATACCAATAGGTAGAGATACTATTTGCATTGTGAGCTTAGCTATGATGCCAAGTTCAATGGTTACTGGCAGTCTGTCGACTATATCACTGACCACGGGGGTACCTCTCCATAAGGAATCCCCCAGGTCACCTTGCAAAATACCACTGAAGTTGCCGTCTTTGTCACGAACAACTCCTATCGAGCGCCCATACTGGATAGGGAATGGCACATTGAATCCCAGTTTTTGCTCAATGGCAACCTTCTCTGCCGCCGTAAAATGCACACTATCCTGTACCATTAGATCTACTATATTACCTGGAATGAGGCGTACTGAGAAGAAAACTAGGATAGTCACCAGAAATATAGTGGGTATTACTAGCAATAATCTTCTAATTATAAAAGCACGCATACGAAATAACCCCCGAGATATAATTTGAGTGGCTGTGCTGTGACGATACCACTGAGGGGGTGGGCAATTTACTCACCCCCTCTTTTGCTTCTGTCAACTAATCCCATATCGGGAAATGCCTAAGCTCTTTCGTGGCTACTGTTACCTAATATCCCATCTCTGCCTTCATATCCTCGTCAATCCAAGCTATGGCATGTGCTTGAACAGCGCTTACGTAGCTTGTCTGTAGCTCACCCTCGTAATGTTTTACCCATGGCCAGGAATAAAGGAAAAGACCAGACTCCGGTAGAAAGATATCATAACTCTGTTCTACAAGATAAACGTTTGCCTCCTTCATGAGGGCGTTTACCTCATCCAGGTCTAAGGTATGATTCCAACGATACATCAAGTCGTTAAAATGGGGGTCGTCCACCATAGCCGTGTTGGATGACTCCCCCGGCTTGTACCTAGCTATAAAATCTGCACCGGGGGTTGGAGTACTGTCAAAGACGGCGAGCATCTGTTCATGCGACTTACTAATTCGTATAGCGGATAGGGTGGTCGGATCAACCACTTTTAGTTCTAGGTTAATGCCGACATCAGCCCAGTAGTCCTTGACTAAAGCCATTATGTCAACCTGTAAGGGATTGCTTGCGAATACAACCTGGGCGTCAAAACCATCAGCATAGCCAGCCTCAGCCAACAACTCTTTTGCCTTATCCGGGTCATACTCATACAACTCTTGGGCTGCCGCGGGTAGCTTCTCCAGTGGAGTGTAAACGTTCTCCGGGAAAGAAGCAGCTATTGGGTAGTTCAGCGCTTTGCCATAACCACCGTATAGTTCGTCAATAATGACATCCCTGTCGATGGCCATATTCATCGCCCGTCGGACCTCTAAGATGTCAAAAGGCGAACCGATGTCTTGCCTTAGACTTAAACAGTAAGCCCCCTCAGGGTCCACTACCCAACTCCGTAGTTCAGGATCGCTAGTGTTTAAAGTCTCCGTATATGCCCAAGGAACATCCTCCCAAATGTCAACCTTTCCTGTTCGCAGGGCAGCTAGCCGAACAGCGTCGTCTGCCATGATGGGATATACAAGCTTATCAACAAAGGGGGTTTGATATTCCTTGCCATTGATAGTTGTCGTGCCCCGGTACTCAGGGTACTTTGCATACTCCATGTGGCTACCGCTAACATAGTTGGCTAGAGTAAAAGGACCAGTGCCACAAAGATTGTGCCAGTCCTCGGCGCCCGCTTCTACCTGTTCGGGGGGCATCATTCTAGTGTATTGTCCCCAGACAAACCAATACCCAAAATCAGGGAAGGGGAAGTTCAGTTCAAAAACCACTGTGTATTTATCCTCGACCCTTATGGACTTTAAAAACTCAGCCCATCCTTGAGTTGCCGTGGGACAGTCCAGATGATGCTGTACGTTCCACGCAATATCATCGGCCGTAAACTCCCTAGCTTCCATTACGCCCGGCTTATCCTGCCAATAAATCCCCGGGCGCACATGGTAAACAAGACGTTGGGGGTCTTCCAAAAACTCCCAGCTTTCAACCAACGACAAATCACTGTCCAGGAATTCAAAAGGAAGGTATCTTCCCTGAAAGCGATGCTCACCTGTGCCGGTTGCCCCCCGTTCCATATCCGCAATGAGTACACTTTCTTGGACAGGAGCAACAAACCAGGATGACTGGGTAGAGGGACTCCACATTACATCCCATCCTAGGCAATCGGATACCGCCCCATGTCGACGGCAGGCAACGGTGAGCGTCCCGCCATATTGTGGCTCACCTACTGCTGGCTCTTCGGTTGGTGCTGCAGTTGGTGCTGCAGTTGGTGCTGGTTCTGCCTTGGGGGCACAGCCAGCCACTACCAGGCTGAGAACCATCACCATAGTCACTAATAACAGACCTATTTTTTTATTCATTTTTTTCCTCCCCAAATTTTGTAACCTATCCATATATAAACATCTTGTATTAAAAGTCGTCACCCCCGCGTTTATTTTATTTTTTGGTACCCATCCAGATTTTAAATCATTATTGGCAGTGAACCATATTTATCTATCAGTTCAGCAATACGGCTAACCTGCTCGATTCTTCCATCGAAAGGTAAGTTATCACCCATACCTACAATAAAGTGATCTCCAGGGGCTATTTCTTTGAACATGTTTATTATGTAATCATCAAACTCTTTATCACTATATTCAGGTTCGAAAAGCATAGATGGTATTCCCCCCCAGATAGTAGCTCTATCCCCTAATACTTTACGTAATTCTGCAGTAGTATCTTTAGTCATGGGATAAGGACTCCATGCTTCAAATACATCAATATTGGTATCCAAAAAGTAAGGAAATAGCCTCCTGTTCTCTCCATCAATATGAATAGCGGTTGTCCTTCCATTTCCATGGAGATAATCTGTTATTTCCTGGAACCACGGAATGAAATATTTCTTGAACACCGGGGTATGTATATCGTCACTCCAATTTCCACCTATACGTACAAGTTCTAAGTCAGTGGTTTCTACTATCAGTTTGAATTGCTTCCGTCGTAGAATCGTCATCAATTCAATGAGTTCTTCAACATCCTTAGGATTATCAATAAGCTCATAAAAAAATCGTTCATATCCTATCAGCGTTCTCATGACCTCCTGTGCAGGGCAATATCCACATCCAGATATCAGTAATCCATCCTCGCCAATCTCATCACGAGCTTTAATATACTGCTCAGTATTACTGACAGGCACCGTATGCTCTATGAGATATTTTAGTGCAGGATAATCTTTTTCAGACTTAAAGAGCTTCTCCGTTTCATAACCTCTAATTGCGCCTTCAAAGGGATTAAACTCCATTTTCCTTTGCAATTCACCTACAGGGGTAATGAACTTCGTCGTCGTACAATAACCATCTACCTCTTCTACTACCTCTACTCCCTCATACTCCTCTTTAACCAAATCATGAAAGATATGCTCAAAGCCCACATCTAAATCCTTCAGCATCTCCACTTCACTCCACCCCTTGTATTTCTCCGGCAAGGTATTACGGATTGAATTGTAGTTATACCACAGGTCAATCCGTACTCCTAAAGGAAGCTTGTCTAAACGTTCTCCCCGGATTGTAGCCAGCATTTCCTGCTTATGTGTTAACTTCATCCCTAACTAACCTCCTCTCTTGCATTCAT
>JAUVYX010000160.1 GCA_030602865.1 Dehalococcoidia bacterium
TTCCATCAATGAGCCTATCAATCATGGTAACAAAGCCAACTAGAGTCGATGTAATACGTGAAGACAGAAACCCTCCTTTGATGACCTCTTTTAATACAGTATAAAGAGAATCTTGTCGAGAGCCTGCCAAACTGTAAAGCTGGCTTAGCGTACGTTGCCCGATGCCACGTCCTGGAATATTAATTATTCGAGCTATGCTAACATCGTCATTAGGATTCTGTATACCCCGAAGATAAGAGAGAACATCTTTAACTTCCCGCCTATGATAAAAACCTGTACTGGTAATGAGTTTGTAAGGCATTCCATAACGTATAAAGGCTTCCTCTAAAACTCGTGATTGAGCATTGACACGATACATCACAGCGCAGTCTCTATATGATATCTGCCCCTGATTCACCAATTTCTCTATGCTATTAACTACTGACTGTGCCTCTTCCCCTTCACTATAACTTTCTATAATGGTCACTGGAGAACCAGTCTCATTCTCTGTCCATAGCTCCTTTGGTTTACGTTGAACATTAGCTGAAATAACATCCGTCGCTACTTCTAAAATAGTTTTGGTAGAACGATAATTCTGTTCCAAGAACAATACTTTAGTTTCAGGATAGTCCTTCTCAAAATCTAATATGTTACGAAGATCTGCGGATCTCCAAGAGTAAATTGACTGGTCAGGGTCACCAACAACACAGACATTATGATATTTACCTGTCAATTGCTTGATGAGCATATACTGGACAGCGTTCGTATCTTGGAATTCATCAACCAGGGTATGAACGTAACGCGACTGATATCTAGTCAGGATATCGGGGTGAGCCTTAAATAAAATTACTACCCTCATCAGCAGGTCATCAAAATCAACAGCAGAACTTCGAGCAAGCAATTGCTGGTACCGCTGATAGATTCTATAAACAATCTCATCAAAATAACTATTAATCCGTTCTGAGTATTCCTTAGGACCTATAAGGCTGCTTTTTGCGGAGCTGATAGCTGATAGCAAAGCACGCGGTGCAAACTGTTTGGGGTCCAGTTTTTCTTCTTCAAGGCTTTGCTTAATTACTTTCAGTTGATCTTCCTCATCATAGATAACAAAACTGGAGTCAAGCCCAATGGCTTTGCCTTCCAGACGCAAAATTCGTACACAAATAGAGTGAAACGTGCCTATAGATAAGGCTTCTATCTGCTGACCTATTAACTCCTCTAATCGTCCTTTCATCTCACGAGCTGCTCGGTTAGTAAAAGTAACAGCCATAATATTAAATGGATTAACCCCACAAACTTTGACCAGATAGGCAATCCTGTGAGTTATTACTCTAGTTTTACCACTGCCAGGCCCAGCTAGAATGAGCACAGGACCTTCAACAGCTTCCACAGCTTGCCTTTGGGCATGATTAAGCGAAGCAAGAAATTCCATAGTAATTATTATAGCACCAGCAAAAAGAACGTCCCAAAAGCCGACATTGCCTCAGATTTTATCGTGCGCTGGAGAGTGTCTCAAGTTTTTGATAGAATAGTATGTATTAAGCTATGCCTACAAAGTATACAAGTGAGAAGTTATCTGTAATAACTACTGCAAAACAAATAGAGGCACAGATAATAAAAGGGCGACTGGAAAGCGAAGGTATTCCAGTCCTCTTGAGTTATGAAAGCGCAGGTTTAGTTTATGGCCTAACGATTAATGGATTAGGAGAGGTTAAGATAATGGTACCGGAGCACTTGGCTAAAGAGGCAAGATCGCTTCTAGATACCAACCAAGACCCCAATAGCCAATATTGAGCGCTATATACTAGCGACTCTATAGCAGTTTAGTTAATAAATAGACTCAAATCGGTTAAATGTTCGTGGTAATTTTTTATGAGTACAAGATTAGAGCACATAACACAACAGAGATTAGATAGCCTGAACAGGATTCGGACTAGTGGCATAGACCCATACCCTGCCTCTTATCATCCAAGCCATAGCACCGAGGAAGCGATTACGCTATTCATACAAGCAAGTACGGAAATACAGATATCTCTTGCCGGTCGGATAATAGCCAAGCGCTCTATGGGTAAAATGACATTTCTGGATATCCGTGACGGTTCAGGTAAAATACAGTTATGCTTTCGTCGTGGCTTTCTAGAAAAAGAAAAATACGATTTTCTTAACGAATTTGATATAGGCGATTTTATAGGAGCTGAAGGCAGTCTTTTCCGCACAAAGAGAGGCGAGATTACCCTTCAAGTATCCAACTTCAGCATACTATGTAAGTCACTTCGCCCACTACCCGAGAAATGGCATGGTTTGGTAAATGTCGAAAAACGTTACCGCCAACGCTACCTTGATCTTATATCCAATACAAGCGTTAGAACCATTTTTGTCATTCGCAGCCAGATTATAGCTGCCATAAGAGGTTGCTTGAACGACCGAGATTTTATGGAAGTAGAGACACCCATGCTACAGGCACAAGCAGGTGGAGCATTAGCCTGTCCTTTCATCACACATCATAATACACTGAATGAGGACCTTTATCTGCGCATCGCCTTGGAGCTTTATCTTAAGAGATTACTGATAGGAGGATTTGATAGAGTTTACGAAATTGGACGAGTCTTCCGCAATGAGGGTATCTCTGTTAGACACAATCCCGAATTCACTCTGCTAGAGTGTTATCAAGCGTATGCTGATTACAATGATATGATGCACTTACTCGAAGAGATGGTTTCTCAGATTGCCGTCAAAGTCCTAGGCACCACTAAAATAAGCATAGGCGATAGAACAATCGATCTTTCTCCTCCATGGCAGAGAATAACTTTACAAGACGCTATCAAAGAACATTGCAACATCGACTTTGAAGACTATCCCGATGCGGATTCATTACGCTTGCGCATGGAGCAAATGGGGATTGAGGTCGACCCAAACAAAGGAAGAGGAAGACTTATTGACGAACTTATTTCTTCCTTTGTAGAGCCACATCTCATAGAGGCTACCTTCCTTCTGGATTACCCTGTAGAGATGTCTCCTCTAGCTAAAAAGAAACAGGGCTCTGATCGTTTGGTAGAACGCTTTGAGGGATTCATCAATGGAATAGAGATTGCCAATGCATTCAGTGAATTGAACGACCCTATTGATCAAAGACAACGTTTTGAAAAGCAAGCAGAGGAACAGGGCTCAGAAGGAGAAATGGAAGTTTCTGATGAAGATTTTCTCAGTGCCCTGGAATATGGCATGCCTCCCACAGGGGGATTGGGAATAGGTGTTGACCGTCTGATAATGCTGCTCACTGGTCAAAACTCTATACGTGAAGTTATACTTTTCCCACAATTAAAAACAAAATCAACTACCTCTTCCAAACAAAGTGAAATGGAAGATGATTGATATTAAACTTATCCGCGAGAGTCCTGCGCTTGTACTCCAGTCTCTGGAAAAGAGGGGCAAAACTTTCCCTCTAGACACTATCGTAAAGATAGATGAAGATTACCGCAATTTACTGCAACAGGTGGAATTGCTCCGAGCTAAACACAATCAAACAAGTAAGGAGCTAGGTAAAACACAGGAGAGACCTCCAGAGCTTATCTCGCAGATGCGGGATTTGGGGGAACAGATAGCTGCTTTACAACAACAGGCAAA
>JAUVYX010000113.1 GCA_030602865.1 Dehalococcoidia bacterium
TGGGAGCCAGACCCAATTTTATGAAGATTGCACCGCTGGTCAGGGCAATAGAAAAGCACAACGCCAATCACCAGACACTGGTTACTATTCAGCACCTACTGGTACACACAGGACAGCACTACGATTATAAGATGTCGCAGGTCTTTTTTCAGGACCTGGAACTGCCTAAGCCCGATTTTCATCTTAATGTTGGCTCGGGAACCCATGCTGAGCAGACCGGCAGGGTCATGATTAAATTCGAGAAGCTTCTTTTTCAAGAAAAGCCTGATCTGGTGGTAGTGGTTGGTGATGTCAATTCCACAGTCGCTGCTGCTCTGGCGGCGGTTAAGTTGCATATACCGGTGGCTCATGTTGAAGCAGGGCTAAGGTCTTTTGACAGGACCATGCCTGAGGAGATAAACCGACTTCTCACCGATGTTATAGCCGATTATCTATTTACTCCTTCACCTGATGCTGATTTAAACCTGAAACGGGAAGGCATAGCTGAAGAGAAGGTTTTTATGGTCGGTGATGTGATAGTGGACAGCCTGCTGCATAATAAGGATAAGGCTTCGAAATCGGATATATTGGAAAGATTAGGACTGGTGACTGAACACCAGTCACCAATTACTAAATCTGAATCTAAATCTTATTCTCAACCAGTTACTCCCTACGCCCTGTTAACCCTGCATCGGCCTAGTAACGTAGACGATAAGGAGAGCCTGTCGAGAATTGTTAAAGCCCTGAGAGAGATATCACGGAGGATACCCATAGTTTTTCCTGCTCATCCCCGAACTCAGAAAAGCCTTAAGGAATTTAACTTGCTCAACCAGTTTCTGAATATCAGTCCTGAATCTCAATCTCAATCTAATGTCTTAATAATTCCCCCACTTGGCTACCTTGATTTTCTTAACCTGGAAATGAATGCCAGTTTTGTGATGACTGATTCAGGTGGCATCCAGGAAGAAACTACGGTTCTGGATGTTCCTTGCCTGACGTTGAGAAACACAACGGAAAGACCAATAACTATAGCTCGAGGAACTAATACGCTGGTATGGAATGATACTCAGAAGATTATAGAGGAAGCGTTGAAGATACTGGCTGGCAAGGGCAAGAAAGGAAGTTGTCCCGAACTCTGGGATGGCAAAACAGCAGAGAGGATAATTGCATTTATTACATCTAGCGTTAAGAAAACTGTGAGATAGAATGAAGATACCGATAGCCAAACCATATATTGACGAGAAGGAAAAAGAGGCAGTAGGAAAGGTATTAGATTCAGGCTGGCTTGTGCAAGGTTCTATGGTGAGACAGCTTGAGGAAATGATGTGCGATCTTTCTGGGGCCAAGTATGCTAAAGCGTCCACATCATGTACCACTTCTCTTCATCTGGCTTTATTATCACTTGGCATTGGGCCAGAATATGATGTACTGCTTCCTTCTTTTACTATGGTGGCAACAGCTAATGTGATTGAGTATGTGGGGGCTAAGCCTGTTTTTATTGATATTAATCTGGATACTTTTAATATAGACACAGAGGAACTGGAAAAGTATCTTGAAAAGAACAAATACAGAAGAAAACTGGCAATTATTCCAGTACATCTGTTCGGCCTGATGGCTGATATGACCAGTATTACTAAACTGGCAAAGAATAATAATATGTTTGTAGTTGAAGATGCAGCTTGTGCCCTTGGAAGCCTTGGTAACTCAAGGAACGCAGGAACAATTGGCGATGTCGGCTGTTTTAGTTTTCATCCTCGAAAATCTATTACGACTGGAGAAGGGGGAATGCTCATAACTAATAGTGAAGAAATTGCCATGCGAGTTGAAAGCCTTCGAGATTTTGGTGCAGTTTCATCAGACTTCGAGCGCCATCAGAAAGGGCAATCCTACATGCCTGATTACAATATACTGGGATATAACTTTCGAATGACCGATATCCAGGCAGCTATAGGTATTGAGCAGATGAAAAAGTTTCCATGGATACTAAACAAGAGGAGTGAACTGGCAGAAAACTATAATAGTGCATTGCAAAAAGTAGAGTGTCTAAAGCTTCCGTTTGCTTCTGAAGGGTATAAACATACGTACCAATCCTACGTTGTGTTGCTTCAGAAAGCTAAAACTGGCAGACATAGCATAGATGATGTTGAAGAAAACCGTACTTATCGAGATACGATAATGGCGAAGCTAGGCGAGAAAGGCATATCCACTCGACAGGGTACCACAGCAGTACACAAGATTGGTTACTACAAAAAGAAATATGGATTGAAAGAAAATGATTGTCCTTGTTCTCTTATAGCAGAGTCTCAGACAATCACTTTACCTCTGTACCCACAGATGACAGAGATAGAGCAGAGCTATGTAATTGATAACCTTATCCAGATATTAGGGGAACAATAATCTTGAAAGAAGGCATGATTCATAAGACTGTTCGATTATATGGCAGTAACACAACTGGAAATAACTGCGTTATACTGGAGAATGTCATTATTGGTTATCCGGATGTCTCAATACTTAAAGAACTTATTGAACAAGGGATACAACTGGAAGACTACCAGTTTGAAGGAGCAGTTATCGGTGAAAATGCGCTGGTCAGAACAGGGTCAGTGCTGTACTGCCGGGTTCGTATTGGTGATAATTTCCAGACAGGACATAATGTTTTGATAAGGGAAGATACTAGAATCGGAAAGAATGTTCGAATTGGCACTAATACTGTTATTGAAGGAAAGGTTGTTATCGGGAACAATGTAAATATTCAGAGTAATGTGTTTATTCCAATAAATACGGAAATAGAAGATTTCGTATTCATAGGTCCTAATGCAGTATTAACCAATGATAAATACCCACCTTCCAGAAGAGGTAATCAATTGAAAGGCCCTATTATTAAGAGAGGGGTATCAATAGGGGCTAATGCAACAATGCTACCAGGTATAACTATCGGGGAAGGAAGTATTGTTGCTGCTGGTGCAGTCGTTACCAGCGATGTATCTGCCTGGCAACTTGTTAAAGGTTCTCCAGCCAGGGTGAGCGACTTGCCGGAGAATTTACATATTTTAAATAAACCATAGGCAAAATTAGGACAAGTATTATGAGAGTTGGAGTAATCGGTGTTGGTAACATGGGGCGAAATCACCCGCGCGTTTATCGTGAATTGGGGATAGAGCTGATAGGTGTTGCTGACATTGACATAAAACAAGCAGAAGAAATTGCTGGACAACAGGGCACAAAAGCATTTGCTGATTACCGGGAATTGCTTGATTTGAAACCCGACGCAGTTAGTGTCGTCGTCCCCACATCAAAACACAATGAAGTTGCTCTTGAGGTGATAGATAGAGGAATCAACCTGTTGATAGAGAAACCGATAGCAGATTCTCTATCAACTGCCAGGGAAATAGTGATGGCCGCAGAATCCAGAGGGGTGAAGCTCGTGATCGGGCATATCGAGCGTTATAACCCTGTAGTGCAAAAGCTTAAACAAATGGTGGATGATAACGTCCTGGGAAAGCTGGTAATGCTAGCTGCAAGACGTGTAGGTCCTTTTGTTCCAAGGATCAGCGATGTAGGTATAATTGTTGATGTTGCAACCCATGATATAGATGTTATCCGCTACCTGGTGGGTAATGAGTGTAGTTCAGTATTTGCTCGTTCAACCCGTCTCAAGAATCTTAAAGGAGATGCTGCCATTATATTGATGGCTTTTGATGATATAACTGCTTTCGTCGAGGTAAACTGGTACACTCCATATAGACTCAGAACACTGACGATTACAGGAACAGAAGGGGCAGTTACGGCAGATTATCAAAAACAGGAAATAGAACTGGACAACTTTGAAGGGCGTACTATCCTTAAGCTGAATTATCATGAGCCACTGAAAAAAGAGCTGGCACATTTCCTGGATTGTGTTGAGAACGATAAACAGCCTTTGACCAGTGGCAATGATGCTATTAAAGTGCTGGAGATTGCCCTTAAAGCTGAAGAAAGCTAAAATGCAATTATAGAACAAGAAATATGTCGAATGTATCATTAACAGGTAAATCAATAATGATTACAGGTGGCGCTGGCTTTATCGGCAGCCATCTGGTGGATCGTCTGATCAGGGAGAGGCCTTCTAATTTAGTAGTGGTGGACAACTTCTTCTTGGGCAAAGAAGCCAACCTGGAAGAGGCAAAAGCAAATTACCCCAAGCTCAAAGTCCTTCATCAAGACGCTAAAGACTATGATGCCATGAAACAAATAGTGAAAGATGAGGGTATTCAGGTGGTTTTCAACCTGGCGGTAACTCCCTTGCCTGCATCTCTCACTCATCCCAGGTGGGCATACGAAGAAAACATGAATATCGTTTTCACCGTTCTGGAGCTAATCAGAGAGCATTCTTTCGATACCCTGATTCACTTCTCCTCTTCCGAAGCCTACGGCACC
>JAUVYX010000167.1 GCA_030602865.1 Dehalococcoidia bacterium
AGGAGTGGTGTTCTTATTTGCTGCTGTTCCTGCATTGCTCTTCATCCGTAACAGGCCTGAGGATGTGGGCCAGGTTGCGGATGGTGTTAGCGGTGGGATACAAACGGAAGATAAAATATCCCTGCACAAGAAGAAAGTTTATACTACTTCAGCTAAATGGGATGTGCGCAGTGGACTCAAGACAAGGGCTTTATGGTTGATTGTTATTTTTGCCTGTGCCAATCAGTTTACGCTGAATAGGATGAACACGCACCAGGTCGCTCATCTGACCGATATTGGGATTGCTCCGGTGATAGCTGCGGGGTCGCTTGGTTTAATTGTAGGTATGAGTGGTGCAGGCAGGTTAATGGGTTGAGCGCTATGAGAAAGAAATTATCCCAGACATCTGGTAGCAGCTGCTCTTATAGTTGAGATAATTGCATTGTTAGTGTTTATCACCGCTGACTCTATGGCAATGGTATATGTCTATGTGGTGATGCTAGGCTTTCCCTATGGCATGGTACTGGTGCTGCACATGGTGATGATCGGGAATTATTTCGGCGCAAAGGCGTACGCTAAACTGGCTTCGGTAGTGATGTTCGTCACCACTCCAATATACGCAATTGGTCCCCTGCTGGGTGGCTATATGTATGATAGTTTTTCCAGTTATGTGCTGCCTTTTAGTATTTGTGTTGGCTTTTTAGCCATAGGTTTTATTTGTGTATTACTGGTTCGTCCTCCTTCGAGGACGTAATCGTTTCTCAATTAATTGGAATATGAGCTTGACGGTTTATTTCACTAATGCCACAATGAATGCTAAATAAAATTCGATGGACGGAAATCGAATCCCTGTTTGGCTTGAATAAAAACATGTAACGGAGGTATAAAAAAGATGATAGTGGACAAGATTGAGAATATAGCGACGTATGCTGGTTTATCAAGGGGGATTGTGAAAGCACTCGAACTGTTACGAGATGGCAATCTTGCTCAGAAGGTGGATGGGCGTTATGAGGTTGAAGGAAAGGACCTGTTCTACATGGTCTCCAGTTATACCTCAAAACCTGTTGATGAGTGCAAATTCGAGACACATGAGAAATACATCGATGTGCAGGCTGTGCTCTCTGGACAGGAAAGCATGGGCTATGCTCCTGTGGCCGACCTTACGCTACAAATGCCTTATGATAGCTCTAAAGACATAGCTTTCTACGGAAATCCTGGTAATTATACTAAGATAGCTTTAGCTGCAGGTATGTTCTGTGTCTTTTATCCTCATGATGGTCATATGCCTGGCGGCCGGCTTAATGGGCCCTCAGATGTACGCAAAGTGGTAATAAAGGTACGTATAGCATAGCTGACAAGGACAGATTAAGGCATTGTTTACTATAAATATTTAAGGTAAATAACCCATAAAGTAAATAATTCTCCGAGCCATGGCTCCTAAGGCTTAGCTAGGGATCTCTGGCCGATAGGGTATTGTTGGAAACGGTAGTGCCTCTCGTGTTCAGAAAGGAGAGATTGTGTTTTGTAATGAAAGCACCTCGAAAGGAGGTGCTTTTTTTATTGCTGTGCATCGTTGCTGGAAGGAGGTTGGTATTTGAGAAAAAAATGGTTTGCGGCTAACAGGATGCTTCTAACCTTTGCCTTGCCGGGGTTGATTATTTTCATGTTTATCGTGTTACCCCTGGCGAAGATGATTTTTATGCGACCGCGGAAGTGGAAATCTCCGGTAAGGAGCCTGGAGAAACGATAATTAAAAAAGGCAAGTCAATAGTCTATGGCATAACGATACCCACTAATTTTCCGAATCAGGAACTCTCTATCATCTGGGTCGATTTTCTGCTTAGTCCTGAAGGTATGGCAATGATAGAAGCGGCAGGTCAGCCTCCTGTAATCCCTGCAATTACCAATGATAAGAGCAAGTTACCGGAACGGCTGAAACAGTATGTTGTTGAAGCTACGTGATATTTTTGCACTGCTAGTGAAGTGCTAACAATTAAAAACAGGGGAAGCTGAGATAAGCTTCCTCTGCTCTGGTTTACACGAATAAACTTGTCTTAAAACACATAATTTGTTTATAACGTAAGGCAGGTGTTAGTATTTATTGTCATTATGGGGTTTCAATCGGAGAACAAATCTGTTTTTCAAAATACAATATAATGGGTATTTATGGTATATATGTATATGCTGAGCAATGTTTTGTAGTTTAAAACCCCGTAAAATTTATTACGGATGGTGGATAGTTGCTGCCTCTTTCCCTATTGCCTTGTATGTAGCTGGAGCTATCTTCTACGGGTTCACTGCCATCTTTGAACCAATAGCTAATGAAATGGGATGGAGTTATGCTCAGGTCTCCTTTGCCTCTTCAATTCGTGGGCTGGAATCCGGGCTACTTGCACCCTTAATAGGCATTCTGGTCGATCGCTGGGGACCACGTAGACTGATAGCCATGGGAGCGCTGGCTCTCTTTCTTGGCTTGTTGCTCCTCAGTCGTGTGAACTCACTCGCCATGTTCTATGGAGCCTTTGTGTTGATAGCCGCCGGATTGAGTTCCTGCACGATGACCGTGTTAATGACTGCAGTAGCTAATTGGTTTCGTAAGAAGATAGGAATAGCAAGTGGTATTGCAATATGTGGTTTTGGTTTTGGAGGCTTGTTAATTCCAGTGATTGTCTGGCTTGTTGAATCCTGGGGATGGCGAATGGCAGTCAATTTGCTTGCAGTGGGAGCGCTTATTATTGTATTGCCGTTATCGCTTCTGTTTCGGCATAAGCCAGAACAGTATGGCTATTTGCCTGATGGGGAAAAATTGAAAGAAGATGATGAACAGGCTAATCAGGCCTTGATCTCATCGAATGTTCCGGAAATGAACACCAGCATCAGGCAGGTTCTCAGGACTCGCTCTTTCTGGCAACTATCACTGGCATTCATGTGTCTCACGATAATGCTTAGCGCTGTAGTCACTCATGTTATGCCATATCTAAGCAGTATTGGTATCAGCAGGGCACAGGCCAGCCTGGTGGCAACTGGCGTGCCAGTGGTCAGCGCTGGCGGCCGGCTGTTTTTTGGTTGGATGGGGGATAAAATTGAACGGAGAAAGCTACTTGCTGTTGTATTGGCAATGATGCTACTGGGTCTGTCCTGTTTTGAATTAGCTGCCACTCAGGGAAGCTGGCTGCTTATACCCTATATAGCCCTGTTTGGTCTTGGGTTTGGTGGTGGTGTCGGTTTAAGGCCCGGGATGGTAAGAGAGTTGTTTGGTATAAGTAAATTTGGTACTGTTTTTGGCATGATGATGGGTACTGGTGCGCTTGGGACAGTTGCCGGTCCTTTACTCGCCGGATGGGCATTTGATAGTTGGGGTAGTTATCAGCATGTCTGGTTTATGTTTACTGCCTTCGCAATTATTGCTGTTGTCTTGGCATTGATTCTACCCTCAACCAGAGAGTATGAATAGAGTCAATGACTTTGCGTTATAACAGGTGAATCGGCATAAGTAATTGACGACCTGTTCTAATTCAAGTATTATAGG
>JAUVYX010000039.1 GCA_030602865.1 Dehalococcoidia bacterium
GTTTGTTGTTTTAAGTTGAGAAGTTCATCAATTTTACCCTTGCCCAGGTAATACGTGGGAGAAGGCATTTTTAGGTATTGTAAAAGCTTTCCTACAGTTTCTCCGCCAGCTGTTTTGACAAGTTGAGAAAGTTCTTCTAGAGAATTGTTAGCCGTCCATTTTTGCGGACCGACCTTGTTCCCTACACCAACCAAAAACACTCTCTCTACTTTGGTTTGAGTGTTGATATATTTGTCTTTTATTTATTTCCTCCAGTGCCATTTTGAGAGTCGTCTTATTCCTTCCTCCAGGCGGTTATCTGCTAAAGTTATTGAAAGCCTGATATACCCTTCCCCTTCTTTTCCATAACCAATACCAGGAGTTACAGCAATATTGGTTTCATCAAGGAGTTTCTTGGTGAAATCTATGGAAGTATAGTCTTCTGGTATCTTTGCCCAAATATAAAAGCTAGCCTTAGGTATCGTAACTTTTAAGCCCATGTTATGTAAAGTAGCCGCTAATTTATTCCGACGCCTCTGCAATATATTATTCTGTTCTTCAATACTGTCTTGAGGTCCGGTTAAAGCCTTAATAGCGGCCTCTTGTATCGCTTGCGGAATGCCAGAGTCAAGATTTGATTTAATTCGGAACAATGCTTCAACAAGTTTCTCATTACCAACTATCATTCCTATCCGCCACCCAGTCATGTTGTATGTCTTAGACAGAGAGTGAAATTCTACTCCAATTTCTTTTGCGCCCGATGCTTGCATGAAGCTTGGGGGTTTATAACCATCGAAGGCAACCTCAGTGTATGGGGCATCATGACAAATAGCTATATTATACTTCTGTGCAAAAGCGATGGCTCTTTCAAAGAATTCGATGTTAGCACTGGCGCCCGTAGGGTTGTTGGGGTAGTTTAACCACATGATTTTTGCCTGATTGCATATCTCCTCAGGTATTGTCTCAAAATCAGGTAAAAAACCATTTTCCTCTGTTAGAGGCATGAAATAAGGCTCACCACCAACCAGCAGAGTGCCTATTGAATAGACAGGATAGCCAGGATCAGGTACAAGTGCGATGTCTCCCGGGTTAATAAGGCATAATGCTATGTGTCCGATGCCTTCCTTTGAGCCAATAAGTGGTAATACCTCAGTAGCCGGATTTAATACAACGCCAAAACGTTTTTGGTACCATTGAGCAATAGCAATATGAAGATCATCTAGCCCTATACTCTCTGGATAATGGTGATTTATAGGGTTGTGAGCCGCCTGACACATATGCTCTATAATGTAGTCTGGGGTAGATAAGTCAGGATCACCAATAGCAAAACTTATTACATCTTCTCCCTTAGCTCGCTTCTCAGCAATCTTTTTTGCTATATCGACAAAAAGATATGGTGGCAACTTGTCAAGACGTCTGGCTAATTGCATCACTCTACTCCTTATATATTAAATATTTACCGGAAAATACTTCATTAACTGGTCCAGTCAGCTTTACCTCACCTACCCCATCCCAGAAGACACTTAGCACCCCTCCTTTTAGCGTTATGTCAACTCTGTCTCCTGTATAGCCAAGTAACTTCGATGTTACCGCTATTGCACAGGCGCCACTGCCGCAAGAAAGAGTTTCACCTACACCACGCTCCCAAACTCTTGCTTCCATTTTATCCCTATCTAAAACTCTGACTATCTCAAAATTTGTGCGTTTTGGAAAGAGGGGATCTTTTTCTACCATGGGACCGAACTCAGAAAGCGGGAAATCAACTAGTGTTTTTGATCTGAAATTTACTGCGTGCGGGTTACCCATAGATAGAAGCCATAAATGTAGTTTTTTATCCTTTATTGACAGAGAACAATCAAGCAGAGAGCTTTGTTTCATTGCTGTTGTTGGTTGCTGGTTATTATCGGCCAACGTACTGTGTGAAGTAGTGGTTGGTATTTTATCAGCTCGGAATTCTGGCATTCCCATGCTTACTTCAACGCGGGTTACTTTATTGCCAGTCGTATAGGCTTTGGCTTTTCTTATGCCTGCCAGCGTTTCTATGCTTAGATGGGTGTCTTCTATTTGTGAAGATTTGATAGTGGCCATTTTCCTTTCTATTGCATACTTGGTGAAGCATCTTAAGCCATTACCACAGGCTTCAGCTTCAGAACCATCCGAATTGAATATGCGCATCTTTAGATTTGCTGTAGATGAATTTTGTACAACAATTACCCCATCCGCTCCTATTCCAAAGTGCCGATCACATATAGTATTAACTATTCCTGCCCATTCGTTTTCTTTAAATTGACCGATATCAAAATATAGACGACGTAAAGAGTCCTTTTGATTGCACGGAAGTATATTATCTATCAGGATAAAATCATTGCCTGTAGCCTGAAGCTTAGAAAAATTTAGAATACATTGCTTTCTATTAATTTTATGGATTTCTCCTTTACATCACATTGAGAAATATCAATCCAGTTAATCCTCTTATCGTTCAGGCGAAACCATGCATATTGGTGACGAGCTAAACGATGCGTTTCGCTATTTATCTTTTCAACTGCAGATGACAATGTCAATTGCCCTTTAAGGAACTGGTATATTTGATTATATCCTATGCTAGACATAGAGGGCAAAGAGTCTTTATAGCCCATTTGTGATAGTCTTTCTACTTCTTGGATTAGTCCCTGTTGTATCATTTTAGTAATACGCTGATGAATCATTCTATACAATTCCTCTCTTTCTACAGTTAATCCAATAATGAAAGTAGAGAATTCAGGTTGTTCTTTTCGATAGAGTTTTGATGGGCGTTGTTCTGTTTTATAATATATTTCCAAAGCCCTTATGATACGGCGTGTATTATTCGGGTGTATTTTACTTGCGGCTAATTCATCTACCTGCTGTAGTGTCTGGTGAAGGAAATGACTTCCTTTTTGTTTAGCAATTATTTCTAATTCCTGCCTTAATTTATAGTCAGGAGAGACCTGAGGGATTTCCCAGCCCTCAACTATAGACCAAACATAAAGACCACTGCCTCCAACCAGTACAGGCAATTTGCCATTTTGTTGTATGGAACTTATTTTCTCTATAGCTAGATGACGGTATAAAGCAAGATTAAAGTCTTGGTCAGGGTCGACTATATTAATAAGGTGATGAGGAACAAGTTGTTGATCGAGCAGGGTTGGCTTGCCTGTACCAATACTCATATGGCGATATATTTGACGACTGTCAGCATTTATTATCTCTATAGGAAGATTTTGCGCAAGGCGCATGGCAAGTTCACTTTTGCCAACTGCTGTAGGGCCGACGATTGCTAAAAGACGTTTCATTGACTATCAGCTATAGAATATATTAATCTTGTCAGGGGATTATTTTCGGTAACCCGCAATTTGATTAGCGATGCTTAAAAACTCTTGAGCTTTTAGACTGGCTCCACCTACTAAAACCCCATCGATATCTGGTTGAGAGATAAATTCGATAGTATTGTTACTTTTTACACTACCACCGTACAGGATACGTATATCCTGAGAAATTGTTTTGTTCCAAATCAGCGCCATTTCCTCACGGATAAATTTGATAGTAACGCTCGCCTCTTTCCCGTTTGCAGCCATGCCTGTCCCTATGGCCCATAATGGTTCATAAGCAATTAATAAATTTTTAGTGCATGCTACTTCCTGCAGTCCCTTATCCAGTTGTTTTGACAGTATCTCCTCCGTCTTCTTGGATTCTTTCTCTGTGAGGCTTTCACCAACACATAAAATTGGTTTTAAATTGTGATTCAAGGCACACTTTATTTTTTTATTTACTATTTCGTCAGTTTCGGCAAAACAGATTCTCCGTTCAGAATGTCCCAGAATCACATAATCACATAGATCATGTAACATCAGAGGAGATATTTCTCCAGTGTAAGCACCCTTTGTCGCGAAGCACATATTTTGTGCACCAGTCTTAATAGAGGTGTCTTCCAGTAGCTCCTTTATTGTAGATAGAGAAATGAACGGCGGGCATATTATTATTTCGATATTCTCCAGCAAGTCGAGTTCTGTTCTCATTTCGTTAACCAGTTCTGTTGCCTCAGCAACTGTGGTGTTCATTTTCCAATTACCTGCAATTACTGGATTACGCATTCTATTATCTCCTGTGGCTAATATATTTATATTAAATAGCTTGATATTATTAATATTAGTCCTTCTATTTGTCCTGCAAGACGGAAACCCCGGGTAACGTTTTACCCTCCAGAAATTTTAAACTGGCGCCTCCACCAGTAGAGACATGGCTTATCATATCAACTAAACCCATTTCGCGAATTGTCTCGACTGTAGAACCTCCTCCGATAACAGTGTTAGCGCTGGTACCTGCTATAAATTGGGCCATCGCTTTTGTGCCTCTAGAAAATTCTGGTATCTCGTATATTCCTAATGGACCATTCCACATTATTGTACGGCAATTATCTAGCTTTTGTGAGAATAAATTTATTGTCTCTGGCCCAATATCAACGATATATGCACTAGCTGGTATGTTGCTTCTGCTAATGACACAATTTGAACTATCTGCCTTGATATCTTCTGAGATTACTACATCTATTGGCAGTACCAGGGAAATTTCTCGTTCCTTAGCTTCTTTAAGCAGGTTTCGAGCCATGTTTAATTTATCGTTTTCAACTAATGATTGACCAATATCATAACCTTGGGATTTTAGAAATGTAGCTACCATACCGCCACCAACAAGCATTACATCGACTTTCCTCAACATATTTTGCATTAGGCCTAGCTTGTCGCTGATTTTAGCACCACCTATTACACAAGCGAATGGACGTGCAGGATCATCAAGTAATTTATTCATCACTTTTAATTCTGTCTCCATTAAAAACCCAGCAACTGCAGGCAAGTATTTAGCTACCCCAACTGTAGAGGCGTGAACTCTATGAGCGGTGCCGAAAGCATCATTAACATAGATATCTGCCAACATGGATAGTTCATGGGCAAAATTAGCATCATTTGTTTCTTCTCCTGGATGAAAACGTAAATTCTCCAGAAATAATATTTCGCCATCTTTGAGGTTATTCACTGCATTACTCACTTCATTGCCTATGCAGTTGACCACTGTGGAGACAGGCAGTCTAAGGAGATGCGACAGGTGCTCGGCTACTGGTTTTATCCGTAATTCCTCTACTATTTTACCATCAGGCCTACCCAAATGAGAACACAATATTACCCTGGCGTTACAGTCAACAAGGTATCTTATAGTGGGTAATGATGCTCTTATGCGACTGTCATCGCTGATGGAACCAGTATTCCTGTTTATTGGAACATTGAAATCAACTCTAGTAAGGATTTTATTACCAGCAAGGATTATATCCCTTATTGTTTTTATTCTCATTTACTTAATACCTTAATAGTCACGTCCCATTAAAAAATTTACCATGCTTATTATTGGAGTTCGTTTGCTTTGTGCAATATTAATGGTCTCAAGTTTTGATAAAGCTTTTTCATAATATTGCTGTGCTATTTTTTGGGAATAGGATTGAGCACCCAGTCTATCTAATATTTCTACTATTCTGACCATGTTATGCACTTCTGTATTCTTCTGGGAATAATAATGTTCAAGTTCTTTCTTATCTTGGCCAGTACTGCTATTCAATGAATAAACTACAGGGAAAGTTTTCTTTTTGTTCAAAATATCAATTTTCTCAGGCTTTCCAGTTTTGGCCTCTGTACTCCAGATACCCAATATATCATCAGCTATCTGATATGCCATACCTAAGTCTCTACCAAACATATAAAAATAGTTTATTACCTCTTCTTCTTCAGTACCAAATGATGCTCCAAGAGCAGTACAGGTAGCTATTAGGTCTGCTGTTTTCTTCATTATCATGGTGAGATAATTTGCAGTACTAATAGTGTTGTTGCCTTCGTATAACATATCTAGATATTGGCCTTCACAAATATTCAGACAAGCTTCAGTTAATAATCGTATTGAACGTACAATTTTTTGGTCGCTTATGTTGCAATCATGCAATTTAAGTAGCTCCAGATATGATAAGGCAAACATTGCATCACCTGCGTTAATAGCATGCTCCTTACCCCATAATTTCCATACGGTAGATCTCTGACGACGTTTGGGGCTATTATCCTGAATATCATCGTGAATCAGTGAAAAATTATGTATTAATTCTAGTGATACAGCAGCCGGTATAACTTGTGACAAATCTCCTTCTGTTGCTTGACAGCAAAGGAAACATAGTATTGGGCGTATTAGTTTACCCTGATTATTTTGACAAGTTTTACCAGATTTATTCTGGAAACCCAGATGGTATCCCAACATGTCATACAGATTTAGCTGCTTGTGAATAACGATGTTTTTTAACTCAGCTTCTATGCTGTCTCTGAAAGATTTATGGTTTTTTAGAACATTCTCATTTATTTTAATCAATATAGCTCTATGGTAATTATTAAGATAATAGATTGTCAATAAAGCAGATAGATGAAATTAATGGTCTATTATTTATTTAACTTAAAGAGAAGATGATTTTGAATAACGAAGAAAGAATAAAGCAAGTTTTATTGAACAGTTGAACGGATGGTATGTAATCAAATACTAATAATTAACTAACGTAATATTGCAAAGCTGATTGATTTCGGGAGGATACTTTAGCAATTGAATAGTAAAAAGAAGGTAAATATAATGCTTAATAATTTCAACAATAATTAATTGTTGACCGACCTAGAAATCCATGGGTGATTAAACCCTAGACTCCTTAGAAAGGAGGTGATTCAGCCACACGTTCCCGTACGGCTGCCTTGTTACGACTTCGCCACAGTTATCAGCTCCACCTTCGACAACTATTTCTTGCAAAAGCAAGTTAACACATCGGCTTCAAGTGTTTCCGACTTCCACGACGTGACGGGCGGTGTGTACAAGGTCCGAGAACGTATTCACCGCAGTATAGCTGACCTGCGATTACTAGCAACTCCGACTTCATGCAGGCGATTTCAGCCTGCAATCTGAACTGAGGATAATTTTAAGGGATTGGCTCCAGATCACTCTTTGGCAACCCTCTGTATTACCCATTGTAGCGTGTGTGTAGCCCAGGGCATAAAGGCCATGCTGACTTGACGTCATCCTCCTCTTCCTCCTTGCTGTACAAGGCAGTCTTCTATGAGAATTTAACATAGAACAAGGGTTGCGCTCGTTGCGGGACTTAACCCAACACCTCACGGCACGAGCTGACGACAGCCATGCAGCACCTGTGACAGTTCCTGACTGGATACAGGTCGTCTTCCTTTCGGTTTCCTACTACTGACATGTCAAACCCTGGTAAGGTTCTTCGTGTATCATCGAATTAAACCACACGCTCCGCTGCTTGTGCGGACCCCCGTCAATTCCTTTGAGTTTTAGCCTTGCGACCGTACTCCCCAGGCGGGACATTTAACGCGTTAGCTACGGCACAGAAAGGGTCGATACTCCCCATACCTAATGTCCACCGTTTAAGGCGTGGACTACGCGGGTATCT
>JAUVYX010000109.1 GCA_030602865.1 Dehalococcoidia bacterium
TCACCACGCCATGCCGATGTACTGCTGGTAACAGGTCCCGTAACTAATCAGATGGTTCCCAAACTAAAGAGGATTTATGACCAGACACCCGACCCTAAAATGGTGATGGTGATTGGAAATTGTGGGGCAGAAGGCCTTGTCTTTTATGAATCCTATAATTTATCAGGCCCGGTTGACCAAATTATACCAGTGGATATATATGTTCCTGGATGCCCCACAAGACCAGAGGCAATTATCGAAGGAGTTGTCAAGGCATGGGTGAAACTGGAAGAAGCCGCAAAACAGAAGGTCAAGCAATGAAAATACTTAATCCTGAAGAAATCATCAATAGCTTCAAAACAGCTATGGGAGATAGCTTGGTGGATTCCAGTATATTTGAACAAAAAGTTGCTAATAAAGAAAATATTTTTATCTCAATTTCAATAGTTGTAAAGAGAGAAGCGTTCAGAGATGCAGTTAAACATGTCTGTGAATTGCAGAAGTATCCACATTTCGTTGTAATATCTTCCAGTGATCGAGGGGATAATGTTGAGTTGATATACCATATAACAATCTATTATGGGCTACATCTCAAAGAGATATCACTTCTATTGACTGTAATGTTACCTAAAAACGATTTAAAAATACCAACCATTACAGATATATGGCCAGGTACAATATTCGCAGAACGGGAAACTCAAGAGATGATGGGTGTTGAGGTAACGGGTATTCCCGATAACAGGCGATTATTCTTACCCGATGATTTCCCATCGGGTGTTTATCCCTGGAGAAATGATGAAGCTGGCCTAAAACCAGAAATGATCAGGGTGCTGCCGGGAAGAGAAGGATTAAAACAATGACTGAAGGGATAACAAAAACAAGTTTTACTATACCAATTGGGCCAATTCATCCGGCTGTACATGAACCAGTTCGCCTTGACCTCACCATTGATGGTGAAGAGATACTGGATGTAGATATAATAGCAGGACAAGTTCATCGTGGTATCGAATGGTTAGGCATGAACCGTAATAATGCTATTCAAAACATATATCTGGCGGAACGTATTTGTGGTATATGTTCTGCATCTCATCCATTTTCATTTGTACAGGCGTGCGAACGTGCTGCCAATATTGAGGTAACTAAAAGAGCAGAATATATTCGGACAATAGTTGCAGAGATAGAGAGAATACATTCACATCTTTTATGGGCTGGCGTAGCCGCTCATGAAATTGGCTTCGACTCAGTATTCTACCTTGTATGGCGTGTTCGAGAAGAGATTATGGATCTCACCGAATATATAACTGGTCACCGTAATACCAAAGCTATGTACATTATAGGTGGTGTTCGTCGTGATATCGTTAAAGAGCAGTTTCCAAGAATTAGAAAGTCATTAGATTACTACAAATCAATTTTCGGTCAATTAAAAACAGTGTTTTTAGATGATAGAACTATTAAACTCCGTACCAGAAACGTAGGAATCCTTACTAAAGAAGATGCCCTGAAATTCTCAGTTGCAGGTCCCACTGTCAGGGCTAGTGGTGTTCCCAAAGATGTTAGACAAGATCAAGCTTACGCGGCTTATGCTGATTTAGATATAAAAGCCATAACTCCTGATATAGTCACTGGAACTGTAGTAGGTGACGTTTACGATAGAATAATTGTTCGTCTGCTGGAGGTAAAACAGTCTATTGAAATCATAGAGCAGTGTCTTGAAAGAATGCCCGCAGGAGAGATAACTACAGAACCAAAGATAGTTAAGCTACTGGCTACTCTCAAAAAGGCAGAAGGCCAAGGAGTGGGTAGATGTGAAGCACCCAGGGGTGAATGTTTTCATTATGTGCGCATGGCTGCAGGAGAAGAAACGCTAGCTAATTGGAAAGTAAGAGCTCCAACTTATGCTAACCTTATACCAATACCATTGATGCTCATAGGGGGGCAAATCGCAGATGTTCCCATAGTTTTTGCTTCTATTGACCCCTGCATATCATGCACAAACAGAGCTATGGTAGTAGATATTGGTACAGGTAAACAATTCTCTCTTGAGAATGAGGATTTACATAAACTATCCATTGAAAAAACAAGGAGGTTAGAAGCAAACCTTGTTAACTAACACTCTATTAAGCATACTAGTACTGGTTGTTGGACCTGTTATCATAGCGGTTCTGGGTGCCATATTTGGTCTCCTTTACCTTGGTATTGATCGTAAACTGGTAGCCCATATGCAGGGAAGGGTAGGCCCTCCAATAATCCAGCCATTTCGGGATATCGACAAATTATTTATGAAAGAAAGCATTATTCCTGATAGCGCTATTTTCTGGTTATTTAAAAGCGCTCCAATACTGTGCATAGTTGGAGCATCAGCGATACTACTCTATATTCCTTTGTTCGGACAGAATGCCATGCTGACTGGGTTCGGTGATGCTATAGTAATCATGTACCTGATAACCATCCCTTCACTGGCTCTTGTAATAGGCGGTTTTTCGTCAAGCTCTCCATACGCTACAGTAGGCGCACAAAGAGAAATGGTAATGATGATGAGCTATGAATTACCTCTGGCAATGGTTATTGTACTTATTGCCTGGCGTATCGGATTTGTTACTAACGCAAACCCATTTATGCTCTCAACAATGGCAGCTTATCCTATATGGGGTCTTATAGGACCACTGGGTATAATAGGCTTTCTAATATTGTTATTTGTCATGTTAGTGGTTACTCCCGGTGAGTTGGCAAAGATACCATTTGATGTAGCCGAAGCTGAAACAGAGCTGGCAGGCGGACTGTTAGTTGAATATTCAGGAAGAAATTTAGCACTTTTTTATGTGGCTAACGCAATTAAATCATTTGCCATAGTAGCACTAATTGTGGCACTGTTCTTCCCTTATCAGCTATCACCTCTTCTTGGTATAACAGCAACTATACCTGCAGTTGTCGTAAACTTGCTGTTCTTCCTGGTCAAGGTCTTCGTTATTATGTTCATTTGTGTAATGCTAATACGTTCAGCGCTAGCACGTTTTAAAATCGATCAGGCAAGCAAATTTTATATATGGATAGTTGGCGCCATCAGTGTTTTGGGTATGGCCCTGATTATTTTAGACATAATTTTATAAGGCAATAAAAACATGAAAATGATAAAAATATTACTTAAACAGCTTTTTTTACGTCCTGCGACAAATCTGTTTCCTGCCAAATATGCTCCTGAATCAGCCACCGAATTTCTCAAAAAAGTTGGTGACAAAAGCATTACGTTGATCGCTCCGATTGCAGTACCTGATAGATACAGGGGCAAAATAGCTTATCACAAAGAATCATGTACCGGTTGTAAATTATGTATCAGAGTTTGCCCTACCAAAGCTATTGAATTCATCCCTGATGAGAAGAAGATAAGAATATTCGTTTCACGATGCTGCTTCTGTTCTCAATGTAATGATATCTGTCCAACAAATTGTTTGTCTATGACTGATGAGTTTATGCTCTCAAATCCTGATAAATTTGCTGACGAATTGATAGTCACCCACTGAATATATTCATTTCAGTGATATCTATAGCATTTCAAATATTCACTATGGGTGATATATTATTATGTCACCGAGCCTCCTCTTTACTATTAAAAGAGCAATTTCGTCGCCTGCCCTATAAAGCTCTGGTGACATTTTTGCATTTAAGTCCATCCTCTTGGGCTGAATACCAAGCAACAGCACTTCCCTGCAAAACTGGCTTACGTATGACGCGAAGAGGGAAAGCGGCATATTATGTGTGGACATGGTCATAACTCCCATATGTTCCTTCTTAATAATACGATATGAGCCAAAGTTTAATCCCATCTCAGCTGCATCCACCAGCACCAACCTGTCTGGTTTTTGTTTCCTAATAGCGGAAGTGTAATTTTCTGGAATAGTACCACAATCTATAGTCACTATTTCTCCCAGACTTGAGTGAGTAGCAGCCTTTTCAGCTTCTTGATCTGCTTCACATACATATCGCTTAACCTGCTCTATGATATAGGAACCAATACCATCATCTCCATTCATGATATTGCCAACAGCCAGAATTATCTCTTTCATGCTATAATGCTACAACATTAGCAGCTACATATAAAATGCATGAATTGGGAGTAACTGAAAACATCGTTAATATCGCTCTGACGAAAGCAGAGGAAGTACAGGCTAAAAAAATCCTTAAGATTAGTATAGTTATCGGTGAATTATCAGGTTTCGTTCCTGAATGTATCGAGTTCTATTTTGAATCACTCAGTAAAGAGACAATTGCCATGGGAGCAAAGCTTGACTTCAATATAATTCCTTCTCGTTTTCGTTGCCGCGATTGTTCAGCCATATCATCACCCGAAGGAATGCTTTGGACATGCCCTAGTTGCCATAGTCAAAGCATGGAAGTTATAGGGGGACAGGAATTTTATATTAAGGACTTGGAGGTAGAATGAATAAGATAGAAGTTGTCCAGGACATAATGTCGGTCAACGACACCGTAGCTGCTACAAACAAACAGTTATTGGATAGCCACAAGGTAATGGCTGTAAATATCATGGCATCTCCAGGTG